>JBAXBI010000055.1:0-7831 GCA_037142055.1 Candidatus Omnitrophota bacterium
CCTTAAGGATCATGGAATTTCTTGAAGTTAAAAGTTTGTTGTGATATGCTTTCTATTGTATGACGAATCGTTTATCGATAGGAGAATAGTATGACGACTGTAACAATATCACCCAAATATCAGGTAGTCATTCCGCTTGCTGTACGGAAGTTTTTCGGCTTTCATCCAGGGGATAAGCTACACATGTTCCCTTATGAAGGACGCATTGAATTGATTCCCTCAGGTAAAATTAAGAAAATGCGTGGGATCGCCAAAGGTATTGACACTCGCATTCACAGAGAAGAGGACCGTGTAATATGAACCTGGTGGATTCTTCTGGCTGGCTTGAATATTTTGCTGATGGAAGTAATGCGCAGTTTTATGCTGGAGCGATCGAAGATACAAAGAAACTTATTGTTCCGTCCGTCTGTCTTTTTGAGGTTTTTAAAAGGCTTCTTCATCAAAAAGGGGAAGGGGTCGCTTTAAAAGGTGTTTCGGCTATGCAACAAGGGCAAGTTATTCCTTTAGATCATACGTTAGCCTTAACATCTTCTAAATTAAGTTATTCAATGAAGCTTCCTATGGCCGATAGTATTATTCTCGCAACCGCTCGATCTTTCAAAGCTACATTGTGGACTCAGGATGTGGATTTTAAAGGTATTTTGGGTGTTAAGTATATTGAAGCAAAAAGGTAAGTTCTACCATGAAAATCCTTTTAACTAATGATGACGGTATTTATGCCCCAGGCATTTATGCCATATACAAAGAGCTTATTAAGTTTGCTGATGTAACCGTGGTGGCTCCTGAAACCGAGCAAAGTTCCGTTGGACATGGTCTTACACTTTTTAATCCTTTGTTTGTTCGTAAGGTTAATCGTAAAGATAAATTCTTTGGGTACGCCTTAAGCGGTAAACCGGCAGATTGTGTTAAGTTTGGAATGGAGATTGTCCTTAAGGGGAAGAAGCCTGATTTAGTTATTTCTGGAATTAATTTGGGCAATAACGATGGCTGTAGTGTTTTCTATTCAGGGACAGTGGCAGGAGCGCGTGAAGGGACCTTGATGGGCGTTGATTCCATGGCGCTATCATTAGATACATATGAAAATCCTGATTTTTCTCAGTCAGCTAAGGTTGGGGCTAAGTTGGCTAAAGCGAGTTACAAAAATAAATTGCCTAAAGATACTTTTCTAAATGTTAATATTCCATCAGGAAGAATAAAAGGTGTTTTTGCAACCCGGCAGGGAAGAGAACCTATTCAATGTCAATTCAAACAGCGATGTAATCCGCAGGAGAGGACTTACTATTGGATGATGGGTAAAAACCCTAAACATCTTAATGATAATTCCATAGATACCTATGCATTAAGAAACGGTTATGTGACTGTAACTCCCGTTTATTGTAGCTTGACCCACGAACATTTTTTAGATACACTAGCGAAGTGGAAATTTTAGCTTTTTTATTTGTTAATTTGTATTGTCTAAATTGAAAAACTCAGTATTGAAGTGTGTTTAGAGAGGTTATTATGATTTTAGAAGAAAAAATTCTCAGTGCTAAGATTCTAGCCGTTGATGATAATATTATTAATCTTCAGATTCTAAAGAAAATTCTTTCCTCAGCAGGTTTTATCAACATTACAGGGACCACAGATTCAACTAAGGCTAAAGACCTTTATCAGGAAATTCAGCCAGATTTACTTCTTTTAGATTTAAATATGCCTAATGTCAGTGGCTTTGAGGTTATGTCGCAGCTGGCGCTTTCTAATCCGCATGATTATTTACCTATCTTAATTTTGACGGCCGAAGATGAGAGTGTGCGTCTTAAGGCTCTTTCATGTGGAGCTAAAGATTTTCTACACAGGCCTTATCAAACTAGTGAAGTTCTTTTAAGGTGTAGGAATATTATTGAGGTAAGACTGTTATATAAACAGATTAAGAATGAAAATTCTTCACTGGAAGCGCAAGTGGAAGATAGGACCAATGAGCTTAAACAGACGCGATTAGATGTTATTCATCGCCTGGCAAGGACTGCGGAACTTCGCGACACAGACACGGGGGCTCATATTATTCGTATGAGTCGTTATTGTGAAAAGATTGCTTTGGCTGTTGGTTTTTCCCCTGCTCAAGCGGAGATGTTATTAAATACTTCACCATTACATGATATAGGTAAAATTGCGATTCCTGATTCTATTTTGTTAAAGCCGGCTAAATTGGAACCCCAAGAGTTTGAAATTATTAAAACGCACACAACTATTGGCGCAAGAATTCTTACCAATGGTAATTCAGCTTTTTTAACCATGGCTGAAACTATTGCGTTAACTCACCATGAACGTTTTGATGGGCTTGGTTATCCAAATCAACTTAAAGGGGATGATATTCCCCAGATTGGTCAAATTTGTTCGGTAGCAGATGTCTTTGATGCGTTAACTTCTGTTAGGCCTTATAAAAAGCCCTGGAGTTTTGAAGATGCTGCGACAGAAATTCAGAACTGCAAGGGTAAGAATTTTGCTCCTAAAATGGTGGAGGCTTTCTTTGATGTTCAAAACCAAATTCGCGCCATTTATCAGGAATATCGCGAACAATAAATTTTGCTTTTTATGTTTTTTTCTCTTTATCTGCAGTTGATTTAACTTCTGATATTTAGTTTATTTTAATTATAAAAATATATTGGATTTTCTGGCTGATTCGAAATTGGCTATGGTAAAATAAATCTAAATGAGAAAGATTTTTGTTTCACTTTTATTTATATTATATAGCTTCGTCGCTACTACTTTTAGTTGTGCTGATGATATTTATTCTTCTTTAGATAAGAATTCCTCAAGAAATACCGCCTCCAGTGAAGCTTCAGATGAATTATATAGAAATACTCTAAATAAACTAATAACAAGTTCCAATCAAGAAGCAGATGATTTAGATAACAAGATTAAACAAGAGTCTGTTTTCAAAAGAAAAGAAATTCGAGAGGGCCGAGCTAAGGACTATTATGAAAAAGGTCTCGAATTAACTCAAGAAGGTAAGTTTGATGAGGCACGTGCGTATTTTGATAAAGCGATCCATATTACCGATCGTTTGGAGATGGTGAAAAATATCAAAGAAAGTCAGCAACGATTAAAAATACAGGAAGCGGCTTTAAGAAAAGTTAAAGAAGATCTGTTGCATGAACAGATGGAGCAAAAAAGACAGAATGATCAGGAAATTGAGAATGAATATCAGCAAGGGTTGTTTTTGTTTCGGCAGAAGAAATATGATCAGGCTAAAGATGTGTTTGATAGTGTCGAGTTATTATCTGCTAATTATAAATCTACCCGAGAGTATTTAAGACAAATTAATCAAAGTACGTTTGGTCAATATCAACAAGAACAGGAAGATCTGAAATATAAACTTTTGGCAAATAGTCGAAGTGAATATAAACGCCATTGGGAGCAGCGGCAAGAGTTGCAAGGTAACAATGAGCAGGAAGCCGCAGAAATGCTAGAGAATTTAAAAAAGAGAAAAGAAAATAAGCAAGAAATCGAGAAAGAGTATCAGCAGGCTCTATCCTTATACAACGAAAGAAAATATTTTCAGGCTCGAGATGTGTTTGCAAGTGTTGAGAAATTGTCAGCTAATTATCAACTGACCCGTAGTTATTTAAAGGCGTTGGAAGCTTATGTGGCTAAGAAAGAAGCCCAAGACCCTGAAAAACAAGAACTCGAGATGAAAAGGAAGAAAAAACAAGAAGAGGTTTCTTTGTCAAAGGAAGAAGGGTCTCGAGCAGAGATTGTGCGTAAAGAAAGGGAAGCTAAAGAACAATTAACGAATCAAGCAGAGGCTGATTATAGTGTTGCCTTAAAATTATATAAGGATGAAAATTACAAAGAAGCAAAAGAGAAGTTTGAGCTGGTGGAAAAAGAACTGCCTGGGTATAAGGGGACAGAACATTATTTAGCTCAGATTAAAGAGGATATCGAAGATCAACAAAGACATCAAGAACAAGCGAAAATTATTGAGCAACAACGTAAGGATGAAGAAATACGACGACAGAAAGAAAGAGATAAATTGTTAGAACAGCAACAGCGCCAAGAAGAATTGCGAAGAGAACAGGAAGTCGCTGAGGAGCAAGAGCGTCAAAAAGAGGCCAAGATTACCAGAAGTCAAGTGGAAGAAGATAGGCGGCAGGAAATTGTACGTAAAGAAAGGGAAGCTAAAGAACAGTTAACAAATCAGGCTGAGGCTGATTATGCTGCTGCACTATATTTATATAAGGATAATAAATATATCGAGGCTAAGGAAAGGTTTGAGGTGGTTGAAAAGGAGCTTCCTGGTTATAAGGCTACAGAACATTATCTGGCACAAATTCAGGAGGATATAGCGGATCAAAAAAGGCGTCAAGAGCAGATAAAATTGATTGAACAGCAACGCAAAAAAGAAGAGCCCTCGCAGCAGAGGCAAGAAGAAATAAAGCCTAGCCCAGAATTACAACAACAAAAGCCAGAGCCGCAAAGAGCTTCTTTACCACAACGAGGTTATGAACAAGTCCCAGGTATAGAAAAAAAAGAACAGCTAAGGCGAGAGAAAGAAGATGAAGCTTTTGAAGAATTGCGTAAGCAACGGCAAGAAGATCAACAAAAGAAAGAACAAGAAGTAAATCAGCAAATCCAATCAGAAGAGGAACAAGTAGCCAAAGAGCCAACTGAAAGGCAAAAATGGGTTGAGAAAGAAAAAGAAAAACAGGTAAATGAAGTAATAGCTTCTGTTGAGGAGAGACCTAAAAAAGAGCTTTCTAAGGAACAACAAGTCCAAGAAGCGCAATTGTTAGCGGATCTTGCTCAACAGTCTTCAAAACTCTACCTTGAAATTACAGAATTAGCTGATGATAAAGACACGATCGTCGCCAAACAAAAATTAGCTAAGGTGGATAAAGTTTTAAATAATTTAAAACAAGAGAAAGAGCAGAATTTATTACAAATGCATCAAGATCAGCAGAGGGCGCAGCAGGAGGTTCTCGCAGAGAGGTCTCGTGAAGAAGAGAGACAATCGCAACATGAGCAATCAAGAATTAAAGTTCAAGAGGAACAAGAACGAGTTAACCAGAAGAAACAATTAATTAAAATTGCTCAGAAAGCGGCCAAACTTAATGATGAAATATTAAGATTAACCAATGCCAAGAATTATACAGGAGCTAAGTTAAAGTTTGCTCAACTTGAAAAGACAATGATTAATTTAAGAAACGCGAAAGAAACCATTAATCGTCAAGCTCAATTAGATGCCCAAGAGATCAGATTGTTAAAAGAAAAGGAAGAAAGACGTCAAGGGGATGTTAATCTTCGTCGGGGTGTCGATTTATTCAAAGCCAAGAAATATAAACAAGCTAAGGTTATCTTTAGTGCATTGGCTTCCTCTGGCGATGATAGGGCATCTTCTTATTTAATAAAGATTGACCATTTAACTGAAGATAATGGTGGGAAGGAGAAAAATAATACTAAACTTCAACCTTCAGAGTATTTGACACAAAGACTTAGTCGGCAAAAGCAGGAAGAGGTAGCTAATGAAAAGCAACAGGAAGAGCAATATCTTCAGACTATTGAACATTTAGAAAATAGAAATTCTTCAAAGCAGGCACGCCAGAAAAGTCAACGTAAGATTGAATTAGACCAAGCCATAAAAAAACGCCAAGAGAACTTTGAGATGGAGCAGGAATCTATTCGGCAACAGTTAAATCAGGGTGTTGAATCAATTTATCAGGAGTCTTTACAGCTTTATAAATCGGCTAATTATCAAGATGAGATATCTAAAACGTTAGATTTAATTGAATCTCATACAAAATAAGATGTTTTGTAAGATGCTTAATCATTTAGATGGTCAGAAAAGCCCTTATTTGCTTCAACACGTAGATAATCCTGTTGTTTGGTATCCCTGGGGTCAAGAAGCTTTCCATAAAGCCCAAAGCGAAGGGAAGCCTATTGTGCTTTCTATTGGTTATTCTACCTGTCATTGGTGTCATGTGATGGCTCATGAGAGTTTTGAGAATCTGGAAATTGCTGAATTTATGAATGAACATTTTGTTGCAATTAAGGTTGATCGTGAAGAACGCCCTGATTTGGATCAAATTTATATGAATGCAACACAAGCTATGACCGGACAAGGTGGTTGGCCTTTGACGGTATTCTTGACGAGTGAAGGGAAGCCTTTTTATGGGGGGACATATTTCCCTCCATTTGCAAAATGGGGAAGCCCAGGGTTTATGGATCTCTTAAGAACTATTTCTCAAGCGTGGAAAGATAGACGTGATGAAATTTTATCTTCCGGTGAACAGATTACTCAATTGTTACGCCAACAAGCTCAAAGATTTACTAACGTTACAACAATGCCTGATCAAACACTTTTAGAGTCGGCTTATCAAAATATAGCCAGTCAATTTGACCATCGCAATGGCGGCTTTGGTCAATCACCTAAATTTCCCATGGGCCATTACTTGTCGTTCCTGTTGCGCTACTATCATCGTACTCAAGAAAGAAAAGCTTTGGAGATGGTTGAGGCTACCTTGACGGCGATCGCCCAAGGTGGCATTTATGATCATTTAGCGGGTGGTTTTCATCGATATTCTACGGATGCTCATTGGCATGTTCCTCATTTTGAGAAGATGCTTTATGATCAGGCTCTTTTAGTTAGGGCCTATTTGGAGTGCTATCAATTAACAGGAAATCTTAAATACGCCACCGTTGCAAGAGAAACATTAGATTATGTTCTAAGGGATATGCAGCAGCCTCAAGGAGGTTTTTATTGTGCTCAAGATGCGGATAGTCTTACAGCCGATGGTACACATAAAAGTGAAGGGGCATTCTATGTTTGGTCTCATGAGGAGATTTCACAAGTTCTTACAGAGCAGGAAGCTGTAATCTTTAACTATGCCTATGGGGTTGAACCTCAAGGCAACGTCAAATCAGACCCAAACGGAGAATTTATTGGAAAGAATATTCTGTATCAAGCTCATTCAATAGACATCACGGCAGTCCATTTTAAGATAGACATTGCAGAAGTTAAGGAGCTTTTAGATAGGGCAAGATTAAAACTCTTAGAGTATCGCACTCATCGGTCTTTCCCTCATTTAGATGATAAGGTCTTAACTGATTGGAATGGATTAATGTTGGGAGTTTTTTCTTTTGCGGGTGTAGTTCTAGATGAAACACATTATATGGTCGCTGCTACTGCTGCGGCAGATTTCATAATAGGGCATTTAAAGAATGAGGGGCGGCTATTACACCGTTGGCGAGAGGGGCAGGCAGAGATTTTAGGGACCTTGGAAGATTATGCTTTTCTTATTAGTGGACTTTTGGATTTATATGAGGCAAACTTTAAAGAGGAGTATTTGAGGAAAGCTAAGGAGTTAGCTGAAGACATGGTTCGGTTATTTGAAGACAAAGATTATGGGGGATTTTTCTTAACGGCACAAGATGCGCCTGAACTGATTACTAGACCTAAAGATATTTATGATGGAGCGATCCCCTCAGGTAATTCTGTTGCTGCCTATGTTTTGTTAAGGCTCAACCGATTAACTTTAGAAGATAAATGGCTTTTTATTGCTGAGGGATCTTTTAAAGTTTTTGCAGCTAGTATAGAAGAAAATCCGTCAGCTTACACTTTTGCACTATGCGCTTTAGATTCTTATTTAGGGCCCTCATTAACGATAACTTTAGAGGCATCTCAAGATGATTCAATACTTGCACAAATGAGAAGAGTCTTGTATAAACATTTTATTCCGAATAAGTCAGTATTTTTTCGTTTGGCTCAAATTCCAGCAACAGCTTATGTGTGTCAGGGGATGTTGCAGTATAACTTGTAATGATTGCGCCGCCGGCACTACTTGGTGCAGTAAAT
>JBAXBI010000056.1:0-7746 GCA_037142055.1 Candidatus Omnitrophota bacterium
AGAGATCGTTTTGAGCTTCAATCTTTTGTTTTATTGTCTCAACCCCATCATCTTCTTTTAATTCAAGCTCCTGGATCATAAGGCAAAAGTGAGTAGCGTTGAGGAAATCATTAAGGAGGTTATATGTCGAAGAATTTTCAGCAAATACATGGCTATTAAAAAATAATAGAAATAAAATAAGAATAAGCTTTTGCATTTTAACCCATTCTTTAGATATTTTTATCATTGGTGTGCTTTATTTTCATTCCCAAATCCCTGGAATTTTTTCCCTATCGGAACAAAGCCCACCTTTTAAACCGTTAAAGACCGTAAACATGCCTTGGCGGATAATAATTTCTTCGCCAGAGTCGGGACAGTAGGTGATCTCTCCTTGAGGATAGGCGATATTGCCGATGTAGACGTATTTTAATCCTTCTTGCATGGCAATTTTTCTTGCGCGGATGACGGTTTCATCGGGAGTGGCAGGGACATTAAGGAGTTTATATTGAGGGAAGAACCGGGAGAAGTGCAAAGGCACCTCAGTGCCAAGGTTTTCCTTAATCCAGTGGGACAGAGAACGAATATTATCATCGCTATCGTTCTGTCCTGTGATAAGTAAGTTAACAATCTCCAACCACACACCGCTTTGTTTAATGGTTTTCATCGTCTCTAACACCGGTTTTAGGTGTCCATGGGTGAGCTTTTGATAAAACCTTTCATCGAATCCTTTGAAATCAACCTTATAGGCATCGATATACTGAAGAAGTTCTTTAAGGGGTTTTTGTTCTATGTAGCCGTTGCTCACAAAGAGCGTTTTTAATCCTGCTGCTTTAGCAAGTTTAGCAATATCAATGACGTATTCGAAAGAGATGGTCGGTTCACTATAGGTAAAGGCAATCGCTTGTGAGCCGCTCGCTAGTGCAGCAGAGATGATTTGTTGGGGAGTGGCGGCTTGTGTTGGTGAATCAAAAGGGAATGCTTGCGAGATTTCCCAGTTCTGGCAAAACAGGCATTGGATATTGCATCCGCTTGTGGCAATAGAGAATGCCTTGGCCCCCGGCAGGACATGGAAGAAAGGTTTCTTCTCGATGGGGTCTACGTGCCAGGTGGCAAGCTTGCCGTAGACTAAAGAGTAAAGTTTTCCGTCGATATTCTTTCTCGCTTTGCATAGGCCATATTGTCCTGATGATAAGATGCATTGATTTGGGCATAGGTGGCACTGAAGGATGTTGCCAAAGAACTTCTCATAATAGGAGGCTTCATGGAACTTCGTGGGGTCTTCTTCGGTGCGTTTAATGGCTTCTCGATGAACAATAACATAGCCACAAGTGCCAAGGATTGAGATCATGAATAATAACGCGAGAATTTTTTTAAGAAATTTTTTCATGTTTACCTATAGTACAGCCAAATAAATAATCCTATAAAAATAAAGACCAGCAAATACACATAGAAATCTAATGTATGCTCACTTTTAAAGATATTCCATTTCTTAAATTGGTTGTGGATAGGTTTTAAAACATGAATAACAAAAAGAATAAATAAGGGGATGGGCAGTATTTGTCCATGGATATATTTAGCTAATACAGGATCCATGATGTGCTTAGTCATGCCATAGCCGGTGAAGATAAAGAGAAGAACAAGAAGCAACAATACCCATACGCCAATATTATCAATACGATCAATCCATTTACTGCCTAACATATCTTTCTCCTAAATTATTGATCTTTTTTTGACATTCCCGAATGTTTTTGTCGGGAATCTAGTGTACTAGACCCCCGATTAAGACATTCGGGGGTGACAAAATGTGGTGATTAATGTTTATTAACAAAATGGTTCATAATGGAATAGCATCCATAAATAATAAAGATAATGCCACAGATAATTCCGCTTAAACGTGCGACGGTTTGAAATTCTTTTATTTTAGCCAGCATTCCGACGAAAATTAGAGGTAGAAAATAGATTGAACTGGAGATAAAGAATATTAAGAAATAGAGTATGCCTTGAATGGTATTGTGGAGCGAGAACACATAGCTTAAAGACAGAAGAAACGGAGGGCAGATATTAATTCCCATGAGAAAACCCATACTAATGGCATTATGATTTTGAAATTTTTGTGCTAGGCATGGTGTTTCTTTTTGTTTATAAAGGCCAGTAATATGTAAGATCAGAAGGATAGATATGAGAATAAGAGATATGTCAGCCAGAAGTGTTAATGTTGAAGATTGTAGTTTCTCTCCCAGATATCCAAATAAGAATCCGAATATCATGTAGCCTAAAAATCGTCCGAAGGTGAAACAAAGGATTAATACGATATTTTTTTTAGTATCGCGTTTCTCCGCCGTCATAAAGGGAGCCAGAAAAGGAAAGCAATAGGACATGCAGAATGTTCCTAAGGTTAAACCCATTAGTAAAGGTTTAATGATAAAGGAAATAGACATAATGTTATTGTAGCGCAGGTGTCCTTAAGATAAAATTATTTAATTGTTTAGGATCTAATCCTAAGTTTTTTAATTAAAAGAAAATTTTTGATTTATAATTCATATCTGTTATTAAAGATTAATCCGTTTTAGTTTTCTTCATTTAAGGGAGGTATTCTTTATGAAAACTTTGGTTGTTATCGCCGCATGTTTGGTCTGTTTGTTTTCTGTTAAAGCGGGCGCAGATGTGAATTCAGGGAAAACGGTTGAGCTTAACGAAGTAGTAGTCATAGGAAAATTGGATAAAGCACGTAACAACATCGTCCCTAGCCTTGGGGCCTCGGAGTATACGATTAGCAGTGATCAAATTACAACCCAATCTCAAGGGGATAACGCCCCTTTTAATCAAATTCTCTTAAGAGCTCCTGGCGTTGCTCAGGATTCCTATGGTCAGGATCGTGTTCGAAGTGAAGATGGGAATCTTCAATACCGTATTAATGACGTCTTGTTACCTGAAGGGATCACCGGCTTTGGCCAAGAGCTTGATACTCGATTCGCCCAGAACATATCTCTAGTTAAAGGAACATTACCTGCCCAGTATGGTTTTCGTACAGCTGGTATTGTGGATATACATACAAAAAGTGGAGTGTTTACCAATGGTGGCAATGTTTCGACCTATGGGGGGAGTTTTAATACGATGCAATCAAGTCTTTCCTATGGAGGAAGCAATGCTAAGAAAGATATCAACTATTATGTAACGGGAAGCTACTTGGAGAATAATACGGGGCTAGAAAATGCTGATAAAACTAGGACTCCCATTCATGACCAAACCCATCAGGGAAAATTCTTTACCTATATTTCTAAAGTTCTTGATGATACAAGTCGGTTAAATACTATGGTCAGTAGTTCCTATGGGGTTTTTCAGATTCCTAATGTTAATGGTCAAAGTACATATTTTGATAGCAATGCTCTTACGAACCCAGGAATTCCTGTCATTGATTCAAGTAATTTAAATGAACGCCAGACGGAACAGAATTATTATGGAGTGCTTTCTTACCAAAAGGCCATGGATGCATTAAATTTCCAAGTATCTGCTTTTACCCGTTATAGCGAAGCTTTATTTAAACCTGATCTGATTGGAGATTTGGATTATAACGGTATAGCCAGTCGTGTAGATACTAGTATATTTACCAATGGGCTGCAGTTAGATGCCAGTTATGATCTCAATGATCAACATACCTTACGTGCCGGATCCATGGTTACGATTAGTAGAGTTGTCAATGATAGTACATCGACTGTTTTTCCATTAGATGTTTTCGGCGATCCTCAACTGCCTACTAGTTCAATTGTGGATAATAGTCAGAAGCAGGGGCAGTTGTATGGGGTTTATCTTCAGGATGAGTGGAAGATAACAGAGCCGTTAACGATTAATTTTGGCGGACGTTTTGATCAGTCTTATCAGTATATTAATGAGTATCAGTTTAGCCCTAGAGTCAATGCCGTCTATGAGTTTACTAAAGATACGAAGATGCATGCGGGGTATGCTCGTTATTTTACTCCAGCTCCTTTTGAGCTGATTCAGAATACGGATCCGCATATCTTTGATAACACATCAAATGCAGTAGAGATTTTGGAAAGCTCTCCTACTAAGGCTGAGCGCTCGCATTATTTTGATGTTGGCTTAACGCATCATTTCACACCTGAATTACAGGTTGGATTGGATAACTATTATAAAATTGCACGCAATCAGCAGGATCAGGCTCAATTTGGAAAGTCCCTGATCAATGTGCCTATTAACTATGCCCACGGCAGGGAATATGGCAGTGAACTGGCAGTCACCTATAAAAAGGGTGGGTTTTCTGGCTATAGCAATTTGGCCTGGAATCGTACGGTGGTTAAAAAGGTTGCCTCTGGAGAATTTAATTTTGAGCAAGATGAATTAAATTATCTCGCAGACCATTGGGTAGAAATGGATCAGTCTCAAAGTCTCACTGGTTCTGCAGGGGTTTCCTATGAATGGAAGTACACAAGGGTTTACACGGATATTCTTCATGGCAGTGGATTTCGCAAGGGGTTTGCCAATTTAAAGCATGTAGGTGGTCATAATCCGGTTAATCTTGGTATTGAACACACCTTTAATTTCCCAAATTTTCCTAAATTTAAAGCTCGGTTTGATGTGGTTAATGTTTTTGATCAAACCTACCAGTTAAGGGATGGAACAGGTATTGGAGCTTTTGGTGCTCAATACGGCCAGCGTCGAGGATTCTACGGCGGTCTGTCGGCGGATTTTTAAAAGAAGGGGGTATCAACTATGTATTTTAACGACCTTAATGAAGCTCAATTATTGGCGGTGGCCATTACCGCGGAAGAAGAGGATGGTCGTATCTTTCGCGATTTTTCGGAAAGCCTGCGTAAGGACTTTCCTGCCACTGCGGATCTATTTATCAGAATGTCTGATGAAGAGTCAGAACATCGTCGTCGATTAATTGAGATTTATCGCCAGCGTTTTGGTGAACATATACCGCTTATTCGTCGGCAAGATGTTAAAGGTTTTATGGTGAGAAAGCCTTTTTGGTATATGCATGCGGTGCGTCCTGATAAGGCTCGCCAGGAAGCAGCTGCCATGGAAACACAGGCTCGACGCTTCTATGAAGCGGCAGCCCAGAAAACGACCAATGCCGCGATGCGTAAGCTTTTTGGAGACTTAGCCCAAGAAGAGGGGCGTCATGAAGCAGCGGCTTTAAAAGTGACCGAAGCACAAACCACCAGTGGAGCCTTGAGCGAAGAACGCTTAGCAGCTCATCGGCTTTTTGTTTTACGCTTTGTACAGCCAGGCTTAGCTGGACTTATGGATGGATCAGTATCAACGCTGGCACCGCTTTTTGCGGCAGCATTTGCAACAACGAGCACCATGGCAACTTTTAAGGTGGGCCTGGCCGCTTCGGTAGGTGCTGGGATTAGTATGGGCTTTGCTGAGGCTCTTTCAGACGATGGGAAGCTTAGCGGTCGAGGTTCTCCTTGGCTTCGAGGGATTGTTTGTGGAATTATGACGACATTAGGGGGTTTAGGACATACCTTTCCTTACCTTTTACCTAATTTTCATTTGGCAACAACGATTGCCGTTGTTGTTGTGATTGTAGAACTTGCGGCCATCTCGTGTATTCGATGGCGTTATATGGACACTCCTTTTCTTTCCGCCGCTTTTCAGGTTATTGTCGGTGGGTTACTTGTATTTCTAGCGGGTTGGATCATTGGTGTTAGCTAACAATATTAAAATCTTCATAGTTAATAAGCCTGCCTTTGGCAGGTAGGAAGGGGCAAATGCTTTTTTTAAAGATTTTAATTCTTGCTGTTATTCAGGGGATCACTGAATTGCTGCCTGTTTCAAGTTCGGCACATGTGATTGTTGCAGAAAAATTGATGGGACTTGATCCCACTAGCCCACAGATGACTCTTCTTTTAGCAATGCTTCATACAGGGACAATGTTTGCGGTTATTGTTTTTTTCTGGAGTTCTTGGAAGAAATCTTTCTTTTCATCCAAGAAGGTTTTCCAAGAATCTTTAAAATTTATTTTAGTAGCTACAATATTGACCGGTTGCGTTGGTGTGGGGCTCAAGATTCTGATTGAAAAGTTCTTATTAAAGGAAACCCCGCATGCGGAAATTGAAATGATTTTTGGCAACCTAGCTTTCATTTCAGCGGCTTTGGCTTTGGTAGGAATCTTAATTCTTTGGGCAGGGAAGGGATCTAAATTCCCAGGTATGAAGAATTCATTAGGGCTGAAGGCTTCTTGTATGATTGGGGCAGTGCAGGGAATTTGTTTGGCTTTCCGGGGTTTTTCGCGTTCAGGGGCAACAATATCAACGGGCCTACTGTTAGGCATAGACAAGAAGATAGTTGAGAATTTTAGTTTTGCCCTCGCAGTTGTTCTTACTCCACCTGTCATAGTACGGGAAGTATTAAGATTGTTTAAGGCTCAACACGTTCATGCTCTACATCACATAGATATGCTAAGCCTTCTTACTCCAAGTTTGATAGGAATGGTGCTTAGTTTCATTTCTGGAATTCTTGCTTTGAGGTGGCTTTCTAGTTGGTTAGAGAGTGGCCGATGGTATTTGTTTGGAATATATTGCTTGGGTGCTTCTGTCGTAGTTTTTTTATTGCATTGTAGGGGTTTATAAGAACAATTCATTTCTAACGTTGCTTCATAATGATTAAAACGTCCCGATTTCTTTTTCTGGCATTCTTAATACTTATTATTGTCGGATTTGCAGTTTTATCTTACATGTCATTGGTTATTTTTCGTGACTATCCTTTTTGTATGGATGAGTATAGTTGTCTTTATCAAGCAAAGATCTTTGCTTCGGGTCATTTTTATTTTCAAGCTCCTGCACATACTGAAAACATCCTAACCAAATTACTAGAGAGTCATATGAGGTTTTTTAATGGTAGGATTTTCTCCGAATATCCTCCAGGATTCCCATTTATACTAGCGTTAGCCGTTAAATTCTGGGTTCCAGGTTTGATTAATCCGGTGTTGTCTATATTAACTATACTTGTGATATATTTAATGGGCGTACAATTATCAGGAGCTCTTTTCGCTCTATTAGCTGTCTTGATGATGGTAAGCAATAGTTACTTTCTAGGTTATGGGGCTAGCTACTTCTCTCAACCATTGTCTTTATTTTTGACAAGTCTTAGTTTCTTCTTTTATTTAAAGTTTAAAACGAAAAGAAATGAAATGTTTCTGAATGCGACAGCTTTATCTGTAGGATTGTTAATGCTCGTCCGCCCGTTGGATGCATTATGTTTATGGATAGCAGTGGGTATTGCTTTAAGAACAGACAAAGAAAAGAAAATAGGAGAATCGTTAAAGATTTTTGTTTTATTGCCAGCTTTGGGGGTGGTGATTCTGCTTGGGTACAATAAGATCTTAACTGATCATGTTAGTTTATCAACCTTCCCGATATTTTTTAGAATGTATTCACACATCATTGATTATCGATTAGAAAACAATTTAATGGTAAAGGCAGGTATTATTTTAGGGCATTATTTTGTAAATTTAAAAGAATGTTTTTGGTTATTGTTTACGCGGTATTTCTTAGGTTATTTTGTGTTCTGGATTCCGTTATTTCTTTTAAGTTTTATAAAAACTAAAGAACAAAGCCAGATTTTTAGGGATTTTCGACGAATATTTTTTATTTACTCATTCTTGCTTGTTGCTTTATATAATTTTCAGCCTAAGTATGATTGTCCTATTCCAGGTTGGCCACAATACGGATCAAGATATTGGTATCCGTTGATTGTTCCAATGGCGTTGATGTTAACTGAAGGTTTAAGAGTGTTGGA
>JBAXBI010000057.1:0-7666 GCA_037142055.1 Candidatus Omnitrophota bacterium
GTTGATCTTAAAGGCGTAAAAGTCATAGCCCAAAAAATGGCACAATCAACTGCCGGAGAATCCCATGCGTAACGTGACTTTAAAGACGACCGATCGTCAACGTATCGAAGCAACACACCATGAGCAGGGGTTTAAAAAGGCTGTGATTTTGGCGCACGGTTTCTTTAATGCTAAGGATGCGTATCTTTTCCGTGAAATTGCCAACGCTATCTCTGAGCACTACGATGTGATTGCTTTTGATTTTCGTGGGCATGGCAAGAGTTCCGGACTTTTTACTTGGACGTCTAAGGAATGCGCTGATCTTAAGGCCGTAATTAATTATACAAAAGATTGTGGATATGAATCCATTGGGCTTATGGGATTCTCTTTAGGTGCAGCCATCAGTGTCATTGAAACATCACAAAATCTTGATATCAATTCTTTGATTGCCGTCAGTGCGCCATATGATTTCTGGGAGATCAATTTTCATTTTTGGGAACCAGCGATGATCGCCGACTTAAAGCTTAATTTAGGAGAAAAAGCCAAGGGCAAGGGAATCCGTCCAGGTAATCCATTTGATAAAAAGGTTAAGCCTATAAGCGTGGTTGGAAAGATTTCTCCTCGGCCGGTGCTTTTTATTCACGGAGAAGAGGATTGGTTGATCAAGTCTATTCATAGTCGTAAACTCTATGAGAAAGCGAAAGAACCAAAGGCTATAGAGATGATTAAAAAGGGAGGACATGCGGAGATCCTTTATGATACTCATCCAGATCTATTTATGAAGCTTACCCTGGATTGGTTTAAAAGTACCTTATGATAAAGAAGGAGATCATAATGTCATTGTTTTTTAAGAAACGAGCCTATCAGAAAAATTTAATTCCAACCCCGGATCTGTATCTTGATCCCCTGAACAATCCCTTTCAACATACTGATAAGAGAGAAAAAGAGCCGTCAGTGGAAGTTTTCTTTGCTACAGAACGTCAAAGAGATGTTGCTTCTTCTGTAGGCTTTTATATCTCCAAGAGAGATTCTTCCCTTCATCTGGGTAAAGCTTCTGTCAGGATTGGTCCTGCAGGGATTACATGGGAAGATGTTCTAACCCAATCATTAAAAGAAAAACGTGACCGACAATTATCACTGGAGGTAACCGGAGTTCAGGAATTTGGTGATCTGGCCACAATCCTTCCTGAGAGTCAGTTGAATGATTCTTTCACTGAGGATATTAATCAAAAGTTACAACGTTCTAAGCAAAAAGATATTTTCGTTTTTGTACCAGGTTTTAAAGTTCCCTTCGAAGATCCTATCTTGGTTGTCAGGGAGCTCTGGCATTATTTAGGTTACGATGGAATTTTTCTAGCCTATTCTTGGCCCTCAACCTCAGGACGAGTCACCATTTATGCCCATGATGTTGAAACGACTCATTATTGCGTAAGAAATTTTAGGATATTGTTAGATTATTTAGCCCAATCGACCTGCGCCGAGAAAATTCATATTATTGGCCATAGTGCCGGAACCAGGATTGTATGTGCCGCTTTAAATGAATTGCGACTGATACATTCTAAAGAAAATGAAGCTCATCTAAGGAAAAGTTTAAAAATAGGTCATGTTATTTTAATGGGGGGAGATTTTGACCGTATGGTCCTTAAGTCCTATTATCGTGATCATATTTTAGATATTCTTGAAAGGGTCACTTTTTATGTTTCTCGAAAAGATTGGGTTTTAAAAATCGCACGAATATTATTTAAGACCCCACGTGTGGGGGAGACTTCAAGTAAGGATCTTTCGGAGAATGCTTTGAAAGTGCTTCGTCAGGAATCTAAGATTCAAATTATCGACGCCACCTCAGCTCAGGGAAGCCATAAAGAAGGAGGGCATTGTTATCTTTTTACAAGTTCAACAATCTCCAGTGATCTGATTTTATTGTTAAAACATAATTTGAATCCTCAAGAACGTCATTTAAAGCCAAAAGAAGAAGAGCTGTATTGGGAATTTCCTAAAAAACGAAAGAGGCTTAGTGACAAATCTAATTAATCAACAAATTGTAAAAAGCAGATTATCTTTATAGAACATAAAGGAGGTCTCAATGCAGTGGTTATTGATAACGGTTACACAGTTGTTCTTTTCGGTCTTTATGTATCTGATGGGATCGGTTTTTTTCGGTGCAGCATTGGTTCCTGGGTTGGCGTTATTTTCAAACGTATGGCAAGCGACAGCTTTCACTCCGCCGCTCATTAGATTTTTCTTTCTTGGAACAGCCCTGTCCTTAGGTTTTTTTATATTTGGTCTAATGCTTATTGTTCTAGTGGGGTTGTTTCGTACGTTACTTCAATTGAAGCTCAAAGAAGGAACTCACCCGTTAGTATCTTTTGAGGCGATGAAGTGGGCTCTTATAAGTTCTTTGTTTTTGATGATCCATTATACGTTTATCGATTTTATTCTCTTAACGCCATTTGCCAACCTGCTGTTTCGTCTATTGGGTGCTAAGTTGGGTAAGAACGTACAGTTTAATTCAAAGTATGTCTTTGATGCGACCCTTTTGGAGATTGGAGACAATACGGTCGTTGGAGGTGGGGCTATTATCAATTGTCATATTATCGAGAGGAATTCTTTAAAGCTTAGGAAGGTCAAAATAGGAAGTAATGTGCTTCTCGGCTCACATTGTACAATCATGCCGGGCGTTGAAATTGGAGATCATGCCATTATAGCTGCAGGGACGATTGTACCTAAGGGAACCGTTGTGCCACCTAGAACAGTATATGCGGGACGGGAACGTAAAGGGGAGAGTTAAGAGAGGCATAAGTTTGTTGCTCTATTGGGGAACTTAAGAGATACTATATTTCTGTTATGTCTAATCCCTTTCATCTAATTCTTTTAAAAAGAATAATGAGGTAAAGCCTAAATGAATAATCCTAATACTTATGATATTAATCTTCATGCTATTGCTCGAGATGCTGTTCGTCGCTATGGTTTTGATTTCGAGTTTGCAAGGAATGTGATCAAGGAAGTAGCCCTCCTTAAAGAAGATCTTCTGATTAACCGCAAGCAGGATGGGGTTCGTGATCTTTGCACTCTTATGTGGTCATCCATTGATAACGAAGAATCCCTGGATTTAGATCAGTTGGAATATTGCGAAAACGGGAATCAGCAAGAGATTCTAGTTAAGTTCGCTATTGCCGATGTTGATCTTTTTGTTCCCAAGGGCTCTAAGATCGACGTTCATGCGGCACTTAACGGCAACTCAGTTTATACGGGTATTGAAACCTTCCCTATGCTCCCCGAGCAGCTCTCGGCAGGGCTGTCCTCTTTGAAGGAGGGAGCGGTCCGTATGGCTGTTGTTGTGGAATTTACTGTTCTTAAGAATGGGGATATTCATCAAGGCGATATTTATCGGGCGAAAGTCATCAATAAGGCAAAATTAGTTTATGAAGAAGTGGGTGTCTGGCTTGAAGGCAAGGGGAAGGCTCCAAAGATTTTTGTGAAGATTCCAGGTCTTGAAGCACAGGTACGTCTTCAGAATGAAGCTGCCGTGCGTCTTAATGCTTTTCGGATGGAACAGGGAGCGTTGGAACTAGAGAGCATTGAGACAAAGGCGGTAAAAGAGAATGGCATGGTCGTCGGCCTTGTCCTGCCGCAGGAGACCTGTGCGCATCATCTTATTGAGAACTTTATGATAGCGGCCAATCGGACGGTTATGGACCGTTTAAGTAAAGCGGGAATGATGTCTATCCAGCGAATAGTACGAATCCCAAAGAATTGGCCAGGGATTGTAGAGGTGGCGGCTTCATTGGGAGTTCAATTACCATCGGAGCCAAGCTCGAGGGAACTTTCTAGATTTCTCCTTAAGCGTAAGCTTGAAGATCCGTTAAGCTTTCCGGAGTTATCACTGACTATCGTTAAACTTTTAGGTCCTGGTGAATATGAGATGCAAGAACCAGGTAAACCTGCAACGGGACATTTTGGTTTGGCGGTTTCAGATTATACCCATGCGACTGCTCCTAACCGTCGCTACGTGGATGTGATCATTCAACGGCTCATTAAGGCGGTTATTCTTAATCAGAAGTGTCCTTACACCAGGAAGGAATTGATCGAACATGCGGCCTGGTGCACGGACCGTGATAAGGCCTCTAAGAAGGTGGAACGGTTTATGCGCAAGGTAGAGGCTTCTCTTATTCTGACTGGACGTGTTGGTGAATATTTTGAAGGTATTGTGACTGGGGCATCAGAAAAAGGAACCTACGTACGGCTTGTGGAGCCACCGGTTGAGGGTAGGGTTGTTCGTGGCTTTGAGAAGATGAGAGTAGGCGATAAGGTGAGAGTTCGATTAAACGATCTTGACCCACGTCTAGGGCATATTGATTTTATTCTAGCTCCGAGTTTAGGGCGAGGAAGCAGAAGGAACTAAGAGGATGGTATGATAAAAGTGTTTAGTGGGTTTAAAGGTCTTAGCGTAGTTCTCTTTTTTATTGCAGGGATTGTTCTTCTGGCGTCCCTCTTCTTTTGGGGTGTTACAAAAGCGGCTGAGTTACTCTTGCCGTTCTTAAGTACCGTCTCTGGAGTGTTGATCGTAGTTTTTTTGTGTTGTCTTCTTCCGTTGACGTTCATAAAGAATCTAAGACCTTCCCTTTCTAGGTATTCAATTCTAATGTCTAATGTTCTGGGAGTAACGACATGGATGATGTCATTTCTTTTTGTGATGAGCTCTTTAGGGTTTTGGGGGATTTTCTTTTCATTCCTTCTTCAATTTCTAGCCCCTATAGCGCTCTTGGGAGCTATGTTAAAGGGTTCATGGGAGACTGTAGCTAAGCTTTCGTTATGGATTTCTTTTACCTATGGGATGAGGTTTTATAGCCGGTGGTTATCGTCCCTGGATTCTAAGATGTATAAAAAAGGACAAGTCATTGATGTTGAGGCGGTTAGTTCAACAGAATATAAATTACAATGAGTTTTGAAGTAGTAAAACAGAAGGAGTAAAGAGATGCGTTATAATTTGTTAGGACAGACGGGATTGTATGTTTCAGAACTTTGTTTGGGGACTATGACTTTTGGAGGCAGAGGCTATTGGGAGAAAATGGGAAGTGTTAAGCAAGATGAGGTGACGACTCTTGTGAAGAAATCGTTCGATTCAGGGATTAATTTTATCGATACGGCCAATGTTTATTCTTTTGGTGAATCGGAGTCTTTGACAGGTCAGGCGATCAAGAGTTTAGGTCTTCCACGAGAGCAGTTGGTGATTGCGACAAAAGCAACAGGGATCATGAATGAACTGCCCAATGGTCGCGGACAATCACGGTATCATCTGATGAATGAAGTGGAAGCCAGCCTTAAGCGATTACAGATTGATCATATAGATTTGTATCAACTGCATGGGGTTGATCCTCTAACCCCTATAGAAGAGGCTTTATCGACGTTAAATGATTTGGTTCGTTGTGGTAAGGTGCGCTACATTGGGCTGTGCAATATGGTGGCATGGCAGATTATGAAGGCTTTAGGCATTTCTCAAAAACGCAATTGGGCAAGATTTGAAAGTGTACAAGCCTACTACACCATTGCAGGACGAGATTTAGAAAGAGAAGTTGTCCCATTGGCAGAAGATCAAAAAATGGGAGTTATGGTTTGGAGTCCTTTAGCAGGAGGCCTACTAAGCGGCAAATATAAGGCTGACACCAGCGGACCCGAAGGGGCAAGACGTACAAGTTTTGATTTTCCACCCGTTGATAGGTCGAAGGTGTTTAAGTGTTTGGATGTGATGAGGCCCATTGCCCAAAAACATCAAGTATCGGTAGCTCAAGTGGCACTGGCTTGGCTTTTAAGCAGAAGTTTTGTGAGTTCAGTTATTATTGGAGTCAAGAATCTCTCCCAGCTTGAGGATAATATTGCCTCAACTAGGCTTAAATTGTCAGAGACGGAGCTTAAAGAATTAGATGATGTCAGCCAATTGCCTGTTGAATATCCCGGATGGATGATTGCTTTTCAGGGGCAATATCGCGCTAAAGCGCCGGTGAAAGAATAAGGTTCATTTATGAAAACTTGGACAGTTATTACGTGGACCCTGCTTTATCGACTAGTCAAACTTCTTGTGGCTTTTATCTCTAGTTCTCTTCTAGCCAAGACGATTGAAAAGCGATCAGGGAAAAAACGTCTTAAAGGGATTACGATTGGTGCAATAATAATCGTTACCATAGCCCTTTATGAATTGATACGGCTGGTCGATTGGAATTATTATCAATTTACATTCCAAGGTTTGTCGCAACAGGTCATTCTTGCAAGATATGTATATTCTATATCTTGGAGGCTTGCAATCTTAGTTTCTGGGATAGGGCTGTTGTATCTGAATGAAAGGGCAAGAAAAGCGATTATTTTCTTAGCCTGCTTCCAGATTCTTACCATCCCTTGGAAACATCCATTGTTTGTTTTCAAGCATCTGGTTTTTACTCAGTCACATCCAGGAGAGGCGGTTCACCCTTGGGTTCCTTGGGTTGGTTTCTTGTTTTTCTCTGCTTTTGATTTAATCACTGCATTTTTGGTTATCTATTATTTTAATCGTCCACTAATCAAACAAGAATTTATGAAGAAGTAAGCTGAGAAGGCAAGTCATACCAGGGGGGTTATTTCTGGATCTTTCTGGAGGAATATTTTGACTGTTATAAGTTATTATTTATGGTATAGTATGCGCCAAATTCAACCTGAGAACAAAAGGGCTTATGGATATCCAAGATTCCTTTGAAAAAGCATTAAAAGAAACAGAAATCGTGCGCAGTCGTGTGTTATCTTTGCAAACCTTTGCAGATACGCATGTTCCCTACATTTTATTGTCTGCCTCTTCGATTAATGAAGGGGATACTGTGGTTCGAAAAGGAGAGGTGTTGGTTCAAAAGCCAGCGTTGATTCTGCCTCCTAATATTCCTCAATTCGAAGGCTTTAGTGCGGATGATCACGCTGTTTTAGACAGTGACGCCATGATTAATTTTCTTTTAGTCAGGGGGGTCTCTATGCCATCGATGAAGTACAACAATAAAACATCCTCCTTAGATATCTTTGAAGGACATTTGGATGATGCAACTAAGCATTATAATAATCACTTACAATCCCAGGAGAATACAGCGACCGGGCTTTTAATTGGCCCTGAAGATGTGTGGCCTTTTTCATTATTGATTTTTATATGCGGACAGATTGCCAGGAATTCTTCAACTGATATCCGTAAATTATTAGACCAATGGCATCAAAAATAACGGATCTCTAGTGTCATTCCCGAATGTTTTTATCGGGAATCTAATTTACTGGACCCCCGACTAAAACACTCGGGGGTGACAATTATAAATAAAAATTTTCGATTTATATGAGAAATTAATGAAATTGAAAACTACTATTCTTACCTTGTTTTTATTTCTCTTTCCTCTGTTGACTTTTGCTGGCCAATCGCAGGTGTCTAAGGTTGTCTTAGATGATGGTTTAAAGGTCCTCATTCAAGAGTTGCCAAGCTCTGAGGTGATCTCCATTCATGCTTGTGTTAAAACGGGTTCGGCTATGGAGGGGAAGTATTTGGGCATGGGGGTTTCTCACTTTGTTGAGCATATGCTCTTTAAAGGAACCCTCAAACGTCCCGTTGGTGCTGTTGCTAAAGAAGTTAAAAGCATCGGCGGTACAATCAATGCCTCGACTGGTTTTGACTATACCATTTATACAATCG
>JBAXBI010000058.1:0-7566 GCA_037142055.1 Candidatus Omnitrophota bacterium
CATACCACCTGTATTAGGCCCAAGGTCTTCATCAAATATTCGTTTATGGTCTTGAGCGCTTGGCAGGACAAAAAAATGCTTTCCATCACAAATGGCCAAAACAGAAACCTCCTGCCCGCTTAAGCATTCTTCGACAATTACTTTATCGCCTGCGGCACCAAAAATCTTCTGCACCATGATATCGTCAATCGCAACACGAGCCTCTTTGACGTTAGGACAAATATAAACACCCTTCCCTGCTGCTATGCCGTCCGCTTTAACAACTAAAGGATATTGTGTTTTATCTAAAAACTCCAAGGCATCGAAAGGTTTTGTAAAAATCTTGTAAGCGGCGGTAGGAATTTTTCGTCGATGTAAGAATTCCTTAGCATATCCTTTGCTCCCTTCTAACTGGGAAGCTTCCTTGCTAGGACCAAAAATCTTTAAACCCTTTTGTACAAAAATATCGACGATACCTTTAACTAAGGATACTTCTGGGCCCACAAGGGTTAAATCAATCTTTTTAGACAATGCAAACTGCAATAACCCATCAATATCATCTGCCGCAAGAGCGACGCACTCAGCAATCTGTGCGATCCCACCATTGCCTGGAGCACAATAAAGTTTTTTAACCTTAGGGCTTTGCTTAATCTTCCAGCACAGCGCATGTTCACGACCACCTGAACCGATCACTAATATATTCATAATAATGCCTTGTACGGACTTGATTTATTAAGCCCAATTGCTAAGGGTGCGATGTTGCGCCCCCTTACTATTTAAAAATTATCTTTCTTTTGATATCCTGAACTACTTCCCCAATCACGAACGATTCTTGTCCATGTTTAAGAAGCAAGGCATGGACTCCTACAACATCTTTAGGCGAGACAACCACGGTAAAGCCTACCCCCATATTAAATGTACGAAACATATCATGCTCGGGTACGTGACCTTTATCTTGAATCAATTGAAATATCCGTGGAATGGGCCAAGAGCCCCTACTTATAGAAAAGGCAAGACCTGCAGGCAAAATCTTTGTCAGCTTTTCATACCAAGCGCCACCGGTCATATGCGCCATCCCTTTGACAGAAAATTTCTCTAACACGGGCAGCACTTGTTTGACATAGATACATGTGGGTTTCAATAAAATCTGGGAATATAATTTCTGCTCCTTAGGACTCAATGCTTTGCGCGCCAGGGAATAACCATTCGAATGCAAGCCAGATGAAGGAAGGCCAAGAACGATATCGCCCTCTTGAATAGTTCTGCCATCAATCAACTTATCTTGATCCACAATACCAACGACAAAACCAGCCAAATCATAATCTTCGCCTCTATACATATCCGGCATCTCAGCAGTTTCTCCGCCGATAATAGCACATCCCGAAAGGCGGCAACCGGCCACAATCCCTTTAAAGACTTCCTTCATTGTCTTAAGGTTAAGCTTTCCAGTTGCTAAATAATCTAAGAAAAACAACGGCTTAGCACCAGTGCAAAGCAGGTCATTGACATTCATCGCAACCAAATCAATCCCAATGGTATCGTGCTTACCTACCAAATTAGCCACCAAAAGCTTTGTGCCTACGCCATCGGTTGATGAAACCAAGACCGGTTTCTTGTAGCCTTTTAAATCCAAAGCAAATAAAGCTCCAAAGGACTGGGGACGGTTTAACACCCCGTCAATCATAGTCGTCTTAGCCATAGCCTTAATGCCCTCGACAAACCGGTTGGCCTTGACAATATCTACACCTGCTTTTTTATATGTTAAAGTCTTGCTCATAAATTTTCTTTCACGTAATTAATACCATTTTCAAAGATCTTAGCCCCATCGCCCATTAGTCCATTTTTCTTAGCCAGACGTGTCCAGAAGGGATGCTGATGGCTTAAAAAGTGTCGCTCAGGATGAGGCATTAATCCTAAGACACGTCCTGTCGTATCACAAATGCCTGCGATATGCTCGGTGGAACCATTGGGATCTTCTGGATAAGAAGGTTCTTTCCCTTCAGAGGAACAGTAATGAAATACAACCTGTCCATTAACCTTTAATGTCTCCATCACCTTAGAATCTCGAGGGATAAATTTCCCCTCGCCATGAGCCACTGGTAGATAAATCTGAGAAGCAACTCCTTGAGTCCAAACACTTTTAGCCCCACTCACCGACAAATGCGTCCAGCGGGCTTCGAACTTGGCTGAATCATTGTGAAACAGCGTGGCCTCTTGTCCGGCATGTAACCCTAATCCCGGCAAAATGCCCGCTTTAACTAAAATCTGAAAACCATTACAAATACCTAGAACCAATTTACCATCGGAAATAAATTTCTTTACATCCTCACCAAGCTTCAAACGCAATTCATTCGCCAAAATGCGCCCTGATGCAATATCATCACCATAGCTAAAACCACCAGGCAAAGCTAAAATATGATAATCCGCTAGTTTCTTTTTTCCAGCAACCAATTCATTAACGTGCACTTGGTCAACTTCCGCACCAAAATAAGAAAAAGCGAACGCCGTTTCTTCATTGCAATTGGTCCCTGCTGTGCGTAAGACTAAAACTTTTGGTGTTTTCATAATCTCTACGGGCTTCGGTCGCCCTGCCCCTACCCTTACTTTTTCTTTGAATAAAAACTCTTAATAATCTTAACAACATCCTCAGGTGAATCCGCAACCTGCATAATATTTAAATCTTCACGGTCAATACAGCCTTCTTCCAGCACTGAAGACTTAAGCCAATCTAAAAGACCCTTCCAGTATTTACCCCCATAAAGGATTACAGGAAACTGCCCCATACGTTTAGTTTGAATGAGCGTAATGCTTTCAGAGAGCTCATCTAAGGTTCCGTAACCGCCAGGAAAAATTACAAAGGCTTTCGCATATTTCACAAAACAAACCTTACGGCAAAAGAAATAATGAAAACTGACCAATTGATTAATATAAGGATTAGGTTTTTGTTCAAAAGGCAGGTCAATATTAAGCCCAATGGATTTACCCCCAGCGCGAAGCGCTCCTTTATTGCCCGCTTCCATAATACTTGGGCCCCCGCCGGTAATAATAGCATACTTAGCCTTTGCTAAAAGATACGCTGTTTTTTCTGCCGCCAGATAATACGGATGACCAGACTTAATACGAGAAGAACCAAAAATACTAACCGCAGGCCCAATGTCCTTAAGCTCTTCAAATCCATCGACAAACTCCGCCATAATTTTAAATATTCGCCAAGGATCTTCCATCATTTCCAAATCAGGAACTTGTGTGCGCTTTTGATTTTTAACCATGTTCACCTCATTAATAACGTGTCATTACGAGGAGCGAAGCGACGAAGTAATCTTTAAAAAAGATTGCATCATCCCGCCGTTGGCGGGATTCGCAATGACACTACTTTAGTGGTTCTTTCCAAATTTCTTTAAGTTCAGAAACATTAGCATTTATTACAACCTGGTCTTTAAACCCATAGACAATCATCTCAGGGGTCGCCTCTACAGTCGCAATCTTTGCATGCGCAATGCCTTTGAGCGTTTGCTTTAAAGCTTTTTCATGACGAGGATCTACTTCAACTAATAGACGTGAATTGCTTTCAGAAAACAGCACAACATCTTCCCGACGACGCTTACCCTGATAGACAATATCATCCGTCATAGCCGTAACCCCTAGGCCGCCGGCAAAAGCCATTTCAGCAAGCGCTGTTGCCAAGCCACCTTCAGAGACATCATGCATAGAGGCAATGAGTCCTGCCTTAAGAGCTTTTTCAATCGCTCTGTAGGTTTTGATAGCCGAACTAAATCGCACTTGAGGAACATTCTGTCCTAACTGGTCCTGATTAGCTAAATAAATTGACCCACCTAACTCATCGAAAGTTTTACCAATCACATAAATACTGTTGCCTGACCGCTTTAAATCCATGGTGACAACCTTTGTTACATCTTCGATGTGTCCGATGGCGGAAATGAGGATTGTTCCTGGAATTGCTAAAGACTTCCCCTTATGGGCATACTCATTATATAAACTGTCCTTACCTGAAATAAATGGAGTGCCAAAGGCCTTGGCCGCTTGATAACAGCCTTGAGAACATCGCACAAGAGATCCTAGCCTGTCTGCCTTATCAGGATTCCCCCAACAAAAGTTATCTAATAAAGCAATCCTGTCTAAGGAACCGCCGACGGCAATGATCTGACGAATTGCTTCATCAATACAAGAAGCGGCCATCCAAAAAGGATCGAGCATACCAAAGCGAACATTAATCCCGTTACTGATGGCAATCCCTTTTTTAGAACCTAACCGAGGACTAAGCACTGCTGCATCAGAGGGACCATCGGTGTGGATTCCCACTAACGGTTTAATAACGCTCGTTCCTTGTACTTCATGATCATAAACACGAATAATGCTTTCTTTAGAAGCTACGTTAAAATGCGCAAGGGCATCGCAGAGATCTTCCGTTAAATCTCGCTTCGCTGTTAATTTCTCACTCTTTAAGGCTGGCGCCAAATACAAAGCTTCCTTAGTAATTTTAGGTAACCCATCGTGTAGAAACTGCATGTCCAAATCACAAACCTGATGTCCATGAAACAATAGCTGCAGACGGCCGCTGCCGTCAAACTCACCCAACACAACGGCTTCAACATTTTCAAGCGCAAAAATCTCTAGCAATTCATCAATATTCTTAGGCGGTACAGACATCACCATTCGCTCTTGTGACTCGGATATCCAAATTTCTGTATAGTTAAGACCTTGATATTTCAAAGGCGCTTTATCTAAATCAACACGAGCCCCTGTCAAAGCACCCATTTCACCGACGGCACTAGAAAATCCACCAGCACCGCAGTCAGTTAAAGCTGAGTATAAATTCTGGTCTCTGGCCTTAAGCAGCGCATCCGCTACCTTTTTCTCTTCTATAGGATTTCCTATCTGTACGGCTCCAGAGGAAACTGTTTCCGATTCACTGGTTAACTCACCTGAGGAAAAAGTTGCCCCATGAATACCATCGCGGCCGGTTTTACCACCGATCGCAACAATCAAATCTCCCTTTCTTACCTTCTTAATTTCTTTACCCTTAGGAATCAGGCCAACATTACCGCAAAAGACCAAGGGATTACCCACAAAATGTTTATCAAAAACAATGGCCCCATTGACGGTGGGAATCCCCATCTTGTTACCATAATCACGAACACCCGAGACAACACCTTTCATAACACGCTTAGGATGAAGGGCGCCTGTAGGAACTTGGCTTTGTGCTGTATCAGGAGGAGCGAAACAAAATACATCTGTATTGGCCAATGGCTTTGCCCCAAGACCTGTCCCTAAGGTATCCCGAATAACACCGCCGACACCTGTATTTGCCCCACCGAAGGGCTCCAGTGCTGAGGGGTGATTATGCGTCTCAACTTTAAAACACACATGGTAATCTTTATCAAAGGCAATCACACCGGCGTTGTCATGAAAAACAGAAATACACCACTTCTTCTTTAAATCGTTGGTCACCTTGGCGATGGTGGTTTTAAATAAACTGCGGATGATCTTGGCTTTGCCCTTTTTCCCTTCGCGGTAGCGGATAATTCCACGAAATGTCTTATGATTGCAATGCTCGCTCCAAGTCTGGGCAATGGTTTCAAGCTCCACATCCGTCGGATTACGGCCTTCCTTCTTAAAATGCGCCTGTATGGCTTTCATCTCATCAAGGTTTAAATACAACTGCCCTGTCTTTGAGATCT
Source organism: Candidatus Omnitrophota bacterium (assembly GCA_037142055.1). Taxonomy (GTDB): domain Bacteria; phylum Omnitrophota; class Gorgyraeia; order Zapsychrales; family Fredricksoniimonadaceae; genus JACQCF01. The sequence continues at coordinate 5,679 of JBAXBI010000058.1, forward strand.
TTATTAATCCTTTATCATTCGCTTTAAGCAAATCAACGACACCGACATCAAACTTAGTTTTTGGAGTTGAGGAAAGAATAAGCGTTGTAGGAACAGCCTGGGAAGGCGTTTTCACCGCATGCTGGATGAGTTTATTCATCAGCACTCGAGTGGTGATTTGTTCAACTTGTTGTTCGGATAAACTTCCCCAAAGATGATACTGCTTGGCCGTACGCACCGCTTCTACCCCCATCACTTTCAAGTCCCGTATCCCTTTTAAAGTGTACGCCTCCACAGGATCCATAACTCCGGAGTTATAAGCAATTTCAATAATGTGATGATCAGGAGAATCTTTTTGAGGGAAGAAAGAAAAACCATACTCTTCAACGATAGGATCAACTAAAAGCTCTTCACAGATAAGCTTAATATCTTCTCGAGATATCTGGCCTTCTATTAAATAAATAGATACCAAGCGGACGCTTCTGACAGAACCAATACCTAGGTCAGTAATGTCTTTTAAAACAGCTTGCCCGGCGGAGTCTAGTAGTCCGCTTTTGAGTTTGATTTCTACACGCCAAATCATTTTATTTTGATAACAGGTAACAGGTTGGTAGGTGGCAGCCTAAACCTTTAGCCTTTTAACTTGTGACTCTACGAAGAACTTCCTGGTACGCTTCTTCAATATTGCCCAAATCACGTCTAAAACGATCTTTATCTAACTTATTGCCAGTGCCGACTTCCCATAAGCGGCAGGTATCAGGAGATATTTCATCAGCCAGGATTATATCTCCATGGTACCGACCAAACTCTAACTTGAAATCGATAAGTTCGATATTAAGTTGTAAGAAAAACTTCTGTAAATACCCATTAATGTCTAAGGCCATCTTAGATATCTTTTTCATTTCCTCATCGGTCGCTAATTTAAGAGCTCTGATGTGGTACTCATTGATTAAAGGATCCCCCAACTTATCTTCCTTGTAGCAAAATTCCAAGGTCGGACAGGCCAGTTGTAATCCTTCTGCTAATCCTAGAAGACGACACAGAGAACCTGCTGCACGATTGCGCACGATCACTTCGATAGGAACGATCGATACTTTCTTAACTAGCATCTCCCTATCGTTAAGCACCTTAACCAAATGCGTTTGAACTCCTTGAGTGCTAAGGTACTCAAAAATCTTGGCCGCAATGCGATTATTCATGATGCCTTTTTCTAGAATCGTCCCTTTTTTCTGGGCATTAAAGGCGGTCGCATCGTCTTTAAAATATTGAATTAAAAGATCGGGATCCTTCGTTGTATAAAGAATCTTCGCCTTACCTTCATATATCTTATCAGCTTTATTCATGAATTCTTTTCCTTAAGTGGCTCCTAATAGTTATTTAATCCCTGCACGTTTAAAAATACGATCGCGATGACGAATATAATATTTGATGTCGAAGCAACCATCAATTTCATTCTTCGATAAATGCTTACGAACGCGTCTATCCCGATAGAGAACATCTTTAAACTCTGAACTCTCCTGCCAAACCTGCATCGCACATGATTGGATAATCTCATAGGCGGAGTCGCGAGAAAGACCTTTTTTCATAAGCTCTAAAAGCAGACGTTGAGAATAAATAAGACCTCTGGTTTTAGAAAGCGAGGTAATCATATTCTTAGGATATACAAGCAATCCCTCAATGATAGGAATAAACTTATTTAACATATAATTTAAAGCGATCGTTGAATCTGGCAAAATCACTCGCTCGGCAGAAGAATGACTAATATCTCTCTCATGCCAAAGATTAATATTCTCAAATGAAACCATCGCATTCGCCCTTAAAATACGAGACAAACCGCAGATGCGTTCACAAGTCACTGGATTTCTCTTATGAGGCATAGCGGAGGAACCAATTTGTCCTTTGAAGAATG
>JBAXBI010000059.1:0-7529 GCA_037142055.1 Candidatus Omnitrophota bacterium
CTATGGCTGGTGTACCGTTAAAATTTGCTTAAAAACAGTTTTTCAGTATCGACTACGTTAGATTTTAACGACAATACAAAAATTTAAGCGGACATCTGTGCATCTAGCTATAGACATTCCGTGAGAACAATTATTTGACAGGAAGTATTTTTACTATATACTTACGTATTACTTGGTAATACCTGAAAGGAGATTTTTATGCCTACACCTAAAGACGTTGAGGTTCTTACCTTTAAAGTCGATCAAGCCCTTGCGAAATTATTGAAAGGCATCCCTAATCGTTCAGAATTTATTCGTTCCGCAGTACTGGAAGCTTTAGATAATGCGTGTCCTTTTTGCCGGGGAACTGGGGTCTTGACACCTCATCGAAAAAAGCATTGGGTGGATTTAGCAAAGCATCATGGAATGAAGGAATGCAAGGAGTGTCATGAAGATGTCTTGGTTTGTCATTAATCTAAGGAAGTCGTTCGCTTTAGCTATCGCAGTGGGCTGCCTCTTTTATCCTCTTATAGGCCGTTGTGATTCCTCAGGGATGTTAAGGGTGGTTGCAACTAACAGCATTGTGGCAGATTGGGTCAGAAATATTGCTGGAGATCAAATTAATCTGGTAACTCTAGTCGGGGCCAATGCAGATGTGCATACCTTTGAGCCTACTCCCTCTGATGATATCATCCTCGCTAAATCAGATATTATCTTTGAAATTGGCTTTGGTCTTGAACACTGGATGGATAAGTTATACGCCGCATCTGCTTCAAAGGCCAAACGGATCGTTTTAACCGATGGGGTTGTCACTCATCCTTTAAATATTTTAAGGTTAGGACGGGAACATCATCAAGATTCAGACCCGCATGTTTGGCAGAATGTGCGCTATGTGATGGGAATAGTTAAACGGATTAACAGTGCTTTAAAGTCAGCGGATTTAGCCCATGCGGCTATTTACGAGGCCAACACACAAGCCTACCTTAAGCAGTTGCAGGATTTAGATGCGTGGATTATACGCAAGGTGACAGCAATTCCCCGGGAGAGTCGCCAATTAGTGACTAATCATGATACCTTAGGTTATTTTTGCGAACGATATCAATTTAAATTAGTGGGGGCGGCTTTTGAATCTGTAACGACTGAAGCAGAGGATCCCTCGGCTAAAGATATGGCGGAGTTGATTTTTAGAATTAAAACTACAAAGGTCCGTGTTATTTTCGCCGAGAATACAAATAATTCAAAATATATCACGTCTTTAGCGCAAGAAGCGAAGGTTGAGTTAGCTCCGCCGTTATTTACCGATGCTTTAGGGACTAAAGAATCCCAGGCAGATACCTACATTCATATGATGCGTTATAATGTGGATACGATAATTTTATCGCTTTTTAAAAGTCAGTAGTTTAAATTAAGGTAATCCCGATTCCTTTGGAATCAGGATAAATTCATGTAATAAGTTATGTCACCAACATTTGTTAGCAGGTTCCATAATTTATACATTCATTTATGAAACGTTTTTTTATTTCTTATTGCCATCATCGTCATTCTCATCCTAAAAAAGATGCTCCGGCCCTTTGGATGGAGTCTGTCAGCGCCTCTTATGATACGGGTCAAAGGCTAGCCTTAAAGAATATTTCACTTTCGATCTCTCAAGGAAGCGCGGTTGCTTTGGTAGGGCCTAATGGGGCAGGGAAATCAACGTTGTTTAAAGTAGCCTCCAATTTAATCAAAACCAAATCAGGTAAGGTTAAGATTTTTGGTCAGTCCTTAGGGTCTTGTCATCAGCATGTCGTTTATCTGCCTCAGCGTAGCAGTATCGATTGGCAATTTCCCTTAAGTGCTTTAGATTTGGTTTTAACCGGCCGATACGTTTATCTTGGCTGGTTACGTTCTTTACAAAAGAAGGATTACGACAAAGCGTGGGAGGCTTTGAGAAGTTTAAATATCGAAGATCTTGCCCAACGACAAATTTCCCAACTTTCCGGTGGCCAGCAGCAGCGGGTTTTGATTGCCCGTGCCCTTGTGCAGGATGCGGATTTGTTCTTATTAGATGAGCCATTCAATGCTGTTGACGTTGCCACTCGTGAAATTGTTCAGAACGTTCTTAATCATCTAAAGACAAAAGGCAAGACCACCTTGGTAGCAACTCATTATTTTAATCCGGATGAAGGGCTTTATGATTCGGCTGTATATCTTAAAGATGGAGAAATATGCACAGCCTCCTAGAACCATTGCAATATGGTTTCATCCAACGGGCGCTTCTTGCCTCTGTTCTGGTGGGAATAAGCTGTTCGCTGCTTGGGGTGTATGTCATTTTACGAAGGATTTCCAATATTGGTCATGCCTTAACCCATAGTGCCCTGCCTGGGATTGTGCTTGCGTTTATGTTTGGGGTTAATTTATTCTTAGGGGCATTGATCGCCGTTTTATGGACGGCATTAATGATCGGGTTCCTTTCTAAGGACGATAAAGTCTATGAGGATACGGCAACTGGTATGATGCCAACGCTGATGTTTGCTCTAGGCGTCTTATTGATTAGTTCAACAAAATCCTATCGGGATATGTCATCGATGCTTTTTGGTAATATTTTAGGGGTGACCGTTTGGGAGTTGGCTTTGATTGCGCTCATTACAGTTATTATTGTGACGGTGCTTGTTCTCTGTCATAAAGAGTTTCAATTATTTTGTGTTGATAAAGATTACGCCAAAACAATTGGGATTAATGTGGATGCCTTAAGACATATCCTGTTGGTGTTGTTGTCATTAAGTGTTGTCACTGGAATTCAGGCGACCGGTGCTATTTTGACGAACGCGTTGTTGATTGTCCCAACGGCAGCAGCGAGACTTGTAACTAATCGGCTAGTCCCTCTGATGGTGATCGCGGTTGCTATGACAGTGACTTGTTGTATTGCGGGAGTTTATTGTTCCTATTATTTTGGGTTATCATCAGGCGCTAGCATTGTTTTGTGTTGCGGTGTTTGTTTTGGGATATGTTGGTTGTTTAGAACTATTCAAAATAAAAAACGCGTGTTATGATAAACGCTTAATTTCAACCGTAACCAAAAGGAAATGTTATGTCTTCAATGAAAATGATTATTTTAGCGATGGCTTTAACTGGATGGGTATCTGTGTGTATGGCTCAAGATGCAGTCGTTGTGGCAGGGAAAATGATTAAAGTAGAGTATACCTTAACTGTTAATAACGAACAGATTGAAACATCTGTTGGTAAAGAACCTTTAGAATTTGTTTTTGGTGAGCATACAATTATCCCAGGATTAGAAAAGGGAATCGAAGGTATGCGTGTTGGTGAAGAGAAAACTTTGACGATTAAACCAAAAGATGGCTATGGAGAGATTGATCCTAAAGCTTTCAAAGAGTTCCCCAAAAGCACACTGCCTTCTAATGTCCCCCCTAAGGTAGGGATGGTTTTACAAGCGCAAGATCCTAATGGTCAAAATTTTCCAACCGTTATATCTGAAATAAAGAAGGATACTGTTGTGTTGGATTTTAATCATCCTTTGGCGGGCAAAGAATTGATGTATAAGATAAAGATCATAGATATTACTAATGCGCCACCAGCAGGTGCTGTTCCTGTAGCAATGCTTGATGCCGCGGCTAAGGAAGATGCGCCAACTAAAAAGTAAGTTGATTATTCTTAGGTCGTCGGTAATAGGCACATGAGGCGGATAACAAGTATCAAATTGTTATAAGACTAGGTTAACAGTAATTTAATTAAGGATGGGGTTATGATCAAAATTAAACTTTTACATGAACTGTTAGAGTTGAAGGAACAAGAGTTGGAGCAATATACCGTAGATCAGTTGCGGCTAATGTTAGGTGTTTTTCGTTACTTGACTCGGATTATCGAACGAAAGATTAATGCTTCAGAGGAAGGGAATGTCTAAAGCCTTCCGCTTTATTTATGGCCCCGTATATTCTTGGCGTCTTGGGCGTTCTCTAGGTGTTGATCCCTTATCTCAAGCAGATAAAGTTTGTAATATGGATTGTATTTATTGTCAATTAGGCAGGGAGCCTAACTTGACAAGTATTAGGAAGGTCTATGTTAGCGTTGATGAGATTATGGAGGAGATCAAACAAATCCCTTCAGATCAAATCGATTACGTTACTTTCTCCGGTAATGGAGAACCCACGCTGGCGGCCAACTTAGGGGATATGATCAGGGTCATTAAATCTTCTTATAATAAGAAGGTCGCTGTTATTACCAATAGTGTATTGATCTATTTAGAGGATGTTCAGCAGGATTTGGCGAGAGCAGATTTTGTATTGGCTAAGTTAGATGCGGGTAATCAGAAGGACTTTGTCGCAATCAATGGGAATGTGGATATTTCTTTTGAAAAGGTTCTAGAAGGTATCAAAGCTTTTCGTAAGAAGTATCAGGGGAAATTGGCTTTGCAGGTGATGATTACCCCAGAGAATTTCGATAAGCTTGAAAGTATTGCTCAAGTGGCTCAAGAACTTCAAGCGGATGAAGTGCAATTAAACACTCCTCTACGTTCTTGTCCTGTTAAACCGATCGATGTTGAACAAATGCAGAAAGCTAAAGAGTTTTTTATTAACCTGCCTGTGACAACTGTTTTTGACACTCACCCCAAAGAAAATATCCAGCCTTTTGATGAAAAAGCTACCGTAAATCGCCATGGGAAGTCTCGTAAATTGGTTAGCTAGGTTCAAGCATTTGCTTGCTGATGGGATAAGCCAGGTGCTATAATAATTTTCAATGAATACGCTTGAGAAAACACTTAAGGAATTAACGGACATTAAATTTGCCCTAGATACTTCATCGATTGTGGCCATCACCGACCACAAGGGCAAGATTATTTACGTTAATGATACCTTTTCTAAGATTTCAAAATATTCTAGAGAAGAGCTTTTAGGTCAAGACCACCGGATTGTCAATTCAGGCTATCATACAAAAGAATTTATGAAGGATCTTTGGCGTACTGTTGCGGAAGGTAAGGTGTGGAAAGGGGAAATCCGTAATAAAGCCAAGGATGGTTCCTTTTATTGGGTCGATACCACAATCGTTCCTTTTCTTAATGAAAAGGGCAAGCCTTACCAATATGTTTCTATTCGTACTGAAATTACCCAACGAAAATTGATGGAAGAGCAAATTAAGGCCCTGCCGCAGCGGATTATCGCAGCCCAAGAATCTGAGCGTCAAAGGATTGCCAATGAGATTCATGACGATTTAGGACAGTCGTTAGTCACTCTGAAAATGTTTTTGCAATCCCTCTGGCTTCAAGAACACAAACGAATAGGGCAGAAGTTAAGCGGTCAGGAAAAGATTTTGCAATACCTAGATAGTATCGTTGATAAATCAAGACATTTGGCCACCCAACTAAGGCCTGCGACATTAGAAGGTCTAGGGTTAGGTGTGGCACTCGATTTGATGTGTAAAGAAATAAAGCAAAGCAGTAAGTTGAGAATCAGTCTCCGTCATGGTAATATAGATCGTCTTAACTTTGAAGCTCCGATTATCAATGTTTATCGGGTTATTCAGGAAGCATTAACCAATATTCTTAAACATGCTAAAGCCACCCGGGTTGAAATTCGGCTATCTAAGATGGGCAAGCGATTAAAAATGGTTATTAAAGACAATGGTCATGGATTTGATGTTAAGGGTAAGTCTTCCGGTTTGGGGCTTGCAACAATGCAGGAACGTGTAAGCCTTTTAAGAGGATCAATTAGTTTTGACAGCAAAATATCTCGTGGGACGATTGTTTCCGTTGATATTCCTATTAAGGAAGGTTAGCTTATGAGTACAGTACGCATTGTTTTAGCGGATGATCACGCCATGTTTCGAGCGGGTTTAAAGCAACTCTTAGACCAAGAGAAAGACTTTAAGGTGGTCGCTCAAGTTCAAGATGGCCAAGAGCTTTTGGAGAAATTAGCCTCGGTTAAGGCGGATTGTGTGATATTGGATTTATCCATGCCTAACATGGATGGGCTAACGAGCTTAAAAGAAATCACTCGGGATTTTCCCAGCATAAAGTGTTTAATTCTAACCATGCAAAATGATGCTCAGCATTTTAGGCATGCCTTGGCAGCAGGAGCTAAAGGCTATGTCCTTAAGGATAGCGCTTTTGAGCAGTTGGCTTTAGCTGTTAAGACAATTATGCGTGGGAAAACCTTTGTTTCACCGGGCATGTCAGAGGTGAATACTCAACAATATGTACGATCTTTTGATCAGGCGCAACAAACGTCTTTAGAGATTCTAACCAGTCGAGAGCGGCAAATCTTGAGTTTAATTGCCCAAGGAAGTGCGAATAAGAATATTTCATCCCAATTAAGAATTAGTATCCGCACCGTCGAAACACACCGTAGTCATTTGATTCATAAATTAGGCATTAAAACCACCGCAGGTCTTGTTAAGTATGCCATGGCCAAAGGCCTTGTCTAATAATTAGGTATCCTCTTTAAGAAGTGTGGGGGGCTAATTTCTTGATTTGCGTGCTATTACGTACACTGATACGTGTTTGGCCCGATTGTCGAGGAGACCTTTATCATATATTCTTAAGATATGCCGTTGCCCTCCATTTTAATCGTTGAGGATCATAAAGAATTCCGCGAGGCCTTACGTAATTTCCTAGAAGTGAATGAAGTTAAAGCAAATTTGCTGGAGGCCTCTTCTGGTGAAGAAGGCGTTCTTTTGGCTAAGAAAAAGAAGCCGCGGGTTGTGATCATGGATTTCCAATTAGGAGGTCTAAATGGCTTGGAAGCTGCAGGTCAAATCAAGCAGGCAGACCCTCAATGTCATATTCTCATGTTAACTCTATTTGATTCTAAGGAGATTCCTTTTATTTACCGCAAGGGAGCAGTGGAGGCTTTTATTAATAAAAGTGATCTTAATGAATATTTGTTGCCAGTTTTAGAACAGATACTGAATTAATAGGGTTTAAAAGAGTATGAAAGGAGTAATCTATGATAGCGTGGAAAGATGAGTACTCCACAGGGATGCTAGACATTGATGCGCAGCATAAGATTTTGATTAATTACATTAATAATCTGGAAGAAATTATTTTAAGTCAGAAGTACAGTGTGGTGTGCGTTTCTAACATTCTTGATTATTTAGGCAGTTACGGTAAGAACCATTTTCATTATGAAGAGAAGTGTATGACGGAGAAACATTGTCCCGTTGCAGAGCAGAACAAATCAGAGCATGATAAATTTGTAAAACAATTAGCTACGTATTTCGAACGTCTTAAGAATGAAAAGAATCTAGCCGTATTTGTTAAAGATCTTCACGATTGGACTAACGAATGGTTGCTGGATCATATTTGTAAAGTGGATACTAAATTACGGGAGTGTGTTCATAATAAGAATTTCTAAATTGCTTAAATTAGAGAAGAAATTATTTTGAGCATTTAGCAGACCGATCTATAATAATTCCAATGATCCAACATCTTCTTAGAAAAACTCTTCTTAAATCTGTCATGACATCTCCTGCAATTACTGTCTTTGAATTGGAGGATTTTAGCGTCGTCAAAGACAAGTTTGAATTATATAGCATACGGCATTTGCCGGTAGTTAATC
>JBAXBI010000060.1:0-7485 GCA_037142055.1 Candidatus Omnitrophota bacterium
ACAAAGCATACTTGGGTCTGACAGCCTCACCGTTAATGCCGAGTTTTTTCTTCTCCTTCGAATCCACAAAAGAAGCATTAGGGGTAACTTCACTACCAGTTCCTGCTGTCGTCGGAATAGCAATGATGGGAAGAACAGTCTCCGTCATCTTGTCAAATCCCCGATATTCGATCGCAGGTTTATGATTATGCACCAAAACCGCCATAGCCTTGGCCATATCCAAAGCACTTCCGCCTCCAATGCCTATCATCACATCAAGCTTCTGATTATTAAAAACAACCCTCATCTCCTCTAAAGCATCATAGGTAGGCTCTGGGACCTTGCAGGCAGCGATTATAACATTACCAGCCTTCTCTTTGAGCCTGCTGATTAATGCCGCTACCTTTTCTACCCCTAACAAATTATGGTCAACGACGACCCCCAGATTACCCCACTTTTCTTTTTCCAGAACATCAAAAATTTTTTCTCTTGCGCTGATATCAAAAGACACCCGAGTACTACAAAAAAAATTAAAGTTTAAAGACACAGACCACTCCATTTTTAAAATTCAGTTTAAAATAACACTCCAAAAAACCTTCTAAGAAGACCTTACCTAAATATATCAGGGGCAAGATCTATCCCTTCAATCCTTTGAGCAGGTTCTCAACAGCCATCTTTTCCATCATGATCCGCGCTTCTTTGGCAGAAGAGCCAATGTGTGGCGTCATGATCACATTATCAAACTTCAAGAGTGGCCCTTGATAAGGTTCTTGCGTAAAGACATCCAAAGCAGCACATCCAACTTTTCCCGATGACAACCCCTGTGCCAAAGCCCCCTCATCAATCAGTATCCCACGTGCGGTATTAACGATGATAACTCCCTGTTTCATCTGGCTGATCTCATTAGCCTCGATTAAGCATTCCTTGCCAGAAGAATGCAATGAAATGATATCTGCCGTCCTAATCAATTGTTCTAATTCAACCTGTTGGGCATCTAAACTATTGGTCTTGCAGACATCAAAGAACAGCACCTCCGCACCGAATGCTTTCACCAGTGTGGCAACCCGTTGCCCGATATGACCAAACCCGATTAGGCCAACGAGTTTTCCTTTCAACAGCGCACCTGAGACCTTTTCCCATTGGCCAGTGTGCATTTTCCTATCCAAAAACGAAACCTTGCGTAACGCCGCCAGCATTAATCCTAATGTTAATTCTGCTACTGCATCGGTCAGGACGCCCGGCGTATTAAAAATTAAGATATTCCTAGCCCCAGCTGCGGATTGATCAACATTATCCAAACCAACACCAACCCGTGAAATAACCTTCAACCCTTTAGCTTGAAAAAGAACATCTTTAGTCAGTGGCTCAAGCCCGGCCAAAAGCCCATCGTATATCCCTTTGCTCAATACATCTTTGATCTCTGTTTCATTTAAACGACGTTCGAAAGGATTTAGCGTGTATTCAACTCCTTCTTTTATTAAAAGACTAAGAATCGTTGGATCATCATTACCAAAAGTTGTTGTCGCAATAAAAACTTTTTTCATCATCCCCTAGCCAAACTCAATTATTCACTTACCATTTGCAGCTTTGCTCTAATAAAACCAACAGCATCTGTAGAAAGATATTTTTTGAGATTTATTTTTTATTTTTAGGGCCTACACTACCCTTCTTCCAAAACTCCATACCAAAAGCTAAAAACACCCCAAACATCAAACTAAGAAACCCAGCGAGAGCAACTCTTTTCATCTTCCCTTGATTTGCAGGATAATTAGGAACACTCGCCGAGGAAACTATTTTCACTTCCCCCAGCTGAGCTGCCTTGAAAGCTCGGGCATCTTGAATCTTATTTGAAAAAGCATCGTAAGATACTTTTGCAATATCCACCTGCCGTGTCAGCTGGGTGAGTTCAAAATCCTTCTGGATACTATTGTTCTCCATCTCCTTAGTTTCCTTGGTCAAAGATTCAATAGACCCACTTAAATATTCACCCCTTGCTTTTAAAGTGTTTATATCTATCTCACCATTAACAATACGCGTTTCTAAATCCTGATAAATAGGATTAATGGTCTGGCTTCTTAACCCTTTTTTGTCCATTTCCGAAGAGTTTTCTTTTTTTGATGAGGCCTGCCACAGAGCGTCATCAGTGATTGCCTTAGAAATAATAGTAAATTTTTGTTGTGTGAATATTTGTTTCTTGACCTCAGTTAAGGCATCTACCTTAGTTTTAAGATTTAATTCAATCCCTGAAAGTTCCTTTTTATAACTATTCAATGCTTGCTTTTTCATACTTAATTCTGCACTCATAAGATCCTGCTTGTATCCCTTCTTAAAATTATTCACTGCTTCTTCAGCCTGCATCAGGTTCTTTTTGGCAATTTCAAACTGAGCCAGTACAAAATCTCCAATACCGTTTACTTCTCCTAAAACCAACTCCTGACTATATTCCACATACTGCTCGGCCCAGATATTAGCGATCTCTTTGGCTCCCTGCGGCTTTATATCGGTCGCCTCCAGCTGGATCACATTTTCTCCAGTGGCCTTTTTTATGTTCAATTTCTTTGATAAATCTTCGATCGTCACCTCTTTACCGGAGAGATCTTTTAAATTCGCTTTATGGACAGTCCTCTCCAAAACGATATTTGATTTTAAAAGGCTTACGTGTGTCGCCAGAGAAATACTCCAAGGTGAAGTCTTCTCTCCTGTAGCGTCGCTTTTTCCTATATCCATTAATCCCTTAGTAGGTGAAAGCGCACTCTGAATAACAGAAGGTGTGATCATAAGAGTCGCCGTTGCCTTATAAACCTTAGGCTGAAAGAAGCTGGTTACAGCAGTAAAAGCTACTACCACAAAGAATATACCTAAAATAAATTTCTTTCTTTTAATAATAATCTCAATATATTTCCTTAAATCAATTTCATCTTCTATCAATGGTGCTTGAGTACTCATAATTCCTCTTTCTTTTTAACCAACTCCCCATATCGACCTTAATTCATTTTATTAATCAAATTTACCACCAAAGCCACGATAATATTCTTTTCTTTAGGCTGGCTTTCAGCAATCATCAGAGTAATGGCGACCAAAGCGTTATCGGCAATACGTTTACTGCGATCAAGCTTATAAAGAATTTTATTGCACTCAAGGAACCAAACAAACAACGCTGCTGCGATGCGCTTATTACCATCTGAAAATGAATGATTCTTAACCACTAAATAAAGAAGATTTGCTGCTTTTTCTTCAACGCTTGGATAAAGATCTTTGCCGCCAAATGTCTGATAAATTGCCCCCAAGGCACTTTTAAATGACCCGTCCTTTTCATGCCCAAATAAACTACTGCCACCAAACTTTTGTCGCATTTGTTCAATGAGGCGTTTGCCCTCATCATATGTCAATTGATAGGCCTCTTTGGCCGTAGCTGACTTGATCGCAATGCGTCCATGATCATAATCATCCAGGACATCCAACCCATAACTATAATCGCGGATTACTTCAAATAACCCTTTTGCTTCGTCGCTAGTCAAAGCTTTACGTTGACTCAAGTCAGCCAACATTTGTACCGTACGTTGAAGTGTCTTTACATTTTCTGCCTGTTCCTTTAAACGCTTTTCATTGAGAGTATAGCCCACAATGAGATGTTGTTTTAAAACATTGGTCGCCCAAATACGAAATTGAGTGGCTTTTGAAGAATTGACTCGATAGCCTACTGAAATAATCGCATCCAGATTATAAAACGTTGTTTTGTATTTCTTCCCATCTGCGGCAGTATGTTCCAAAATGGAACACACTGAATTTCTTTCTAACTCCTTACCCTTGAATATATTAGATAAATGCTTGGTAATCGCAGGACGTTGAGTGCCAAAAAGAATGGCAATCTGTTCCTGCCTCAACCAAACAGTTTCATTCTTAAGCTGGACTTCCAAAGTCGCAGTCTCACCTTTGGGACGAAAAATAACTACATTACCTAAATTTGAAGCATCAATTTTCATATAAGAACTCTCTTTAACCAAACTCGAATATCCGTTGATCGTCTTCTTAGCTGTACTGATATACCCGGATGATTGTGATTCAACACCCTAGCCCCTTTTGATAACCAACTCCCAATGCCCGCCTTTGTCAGGGCCGATACGATGTAAAATTCCTTTTTTTTCAATTGAGCAAGGTTGACTTTTATTTTCCTATCAGATATCCCGATGTTAATGGCTAACTGAGCAATGGTCGCAAAGGCATCCTTTAACAAAATATCAATAATCTTCTGCTGATTTACTGAAACTCTTTCTGGGACCTTTTCTGGGACCTTGGGAAGAGCTAAGGAGAGCACTTGAGGGGTGAATCGATCGGTTAAAAAGCGTTACCAATAAACCACCGCTGTTCTCTTCTATTTCAAGTTCAGGAAGCTGCGCGTCTTTGCAAGCGTTAATGATTTTCTCTATCTTTAAATAATCATCGTGCCAGTTTAATTTGTATTCAATATTTTCTCGTTCAGACATAGCAATTTATACTTTTTAATTCCCCGGACATGGCCCTTTTGGCTCCTTTATAACCCTTTTAATAGCATACTTGGTAGCTCGACCTAATAAAGCATTAAGTTTATTTTGTAAAATTTTACGGTCAGGAAGATACAATTGATATTTTGAAACAAACAATTTATCTGAAAGTCCTCCCAAGGCGTATTCAACAAGCGCATGATCTTTTTTATCAGCCCCTAAAATGATCCCAATCGGTTCAGCATCTCCTGGCGTCATTTCTTCTTTCTTAAAATAATTCAAATACATGTTCATTTGACCAACATCTAAGTGATCCACGTGCCCAATTTTTAAATCTACTAAAACGAAACATTTTAATATCCTGTGATAAAAAACTAGATCAACATAAAAATGCTTGTTGCTAAAGCTTAAACGGTACTGACGCCCGACAAATGCAAACCCTTTTCCCATCTCTAAAAGAAACATTTGCAAATTATCAATAATTTTCTGTTCTAACTCCTTCTCAGAATATTTACGTCCCTGAGGAATGCCAAGAAACTCAAAAACATACGGCTCTTTAATAGCAGCTTCGCTTTTTGTAATCATCTGTCCTACTTTTAATATTTTTAAAACACCCTTTTTTATCTTTGCTTAAAGCCAACCTTTCAAAAAGCATAGAATTTACCTGCCGCTCCAAATTACGTACAGACCAGGCCTCATTAACACATTGCTTCTCATAAAATCCTCTAGCAATATCATCGCTGACCGATAAAAGAACGACATAATGGCTCCAGGTCAATTTTACAGACACTGTCTGGAATTTCTGATACTTAAGATAAAATTGCCGCATCGTATACACGTTACTTATACTAAATCATTTGCCGAACTGTATCTTCAAATCCCTTGACAAGATTTGAAGCAATTCAGAACCATACTCCGCCCGTTCATTCCCTTGTTGCTCATACTCGATGATTTCACGACCAACATTCCAATACGTCTCAACAAGAATGTTGTCAACAGCCACATAAGCACGTTGACGGCCACGAACTAAAATAGTTCCTATATTTTTGATTAAACCTTGATATCTCGATAAAGCCTTTGTCATAAATTGTTTCCAAAAAAAACAAAAAACCTATCCACAAAACCAGGGAAAAATAAATTCTTATTTATTAATCTCCCGCAACATCTTTTGGCGGTCTAGGCCGATTTTGTGCATAGCCTCAACTGGATTCGACGTATAAAAGCGGCAAAACGTGGCGACTTCTTTGATGGTATGCACTCCGCGGTCGGCTAAATTCTTCAGTACATTGGCACGAATCCAAGTTTCAGCAATAATATCTCGAGGTTTCATCCCTGTTTCTTGGGCTAGGCGATCACGATAAATGGTGCTCGGTGAAGTTGCCACCACTCTTTTTTGTTCGTAACTATATTTAAAAATCTCATGCCTTAAAATATGGTTCCCTTCCATACCACTGGTTTCAGCAATTTCATCAACGATACGAAAAAGCTTCCCATCCACGTGGTAACGCTTAAGAATCACAAACACATCAATCAGATTAATAAGCATCAGTGGCACATTCATCGGTTCATTACTTAAACGCATAATGGCTTCTTTGGTGCTTAATGCATGAATGGTACACATGCAGTATTTACCAATATTAACCGCTGTTATCATGTCGCGGGCCTCTTCTCCTCTAACCTCACCAACAATCACCCGTTCTGGCCGCATGCGGAGGCTATTTTTAACCAAATCTGAAAGGCTCAAAGTGTCATCCGTTTCCAAACGCGAACAGCTATCTTCCAAAAAGGTATTAAGCTCCAAAGTATCTTCAATAATGACCATACGGTCTTTAGGTGGGATGAACGCCAATAAAGCGTTTAATAAGGTCGTCTTCCCTGTCCCAGGACCGCCAGCAATAATCATATTAGCCGGACGAATGGATAGCCCTTCCATGTACAACCACAGTTGTCCCGCCACTTCATAACTCATACTGCCACGTTGAATTAAATCAATAATGCTAATCGGATCAACCTTAGCCTTGGTAATTGTCAATTGCGGACCCAAAGGAGTATCTACAATGTTCACACGGCCACTAAGATTAGCTAACTCTATATTAGCAATCTTGTTATAGCCATGCCGACCTGAGAAAACAATAAGCTTTAAAATAAAAACATCTAGTTCACGGCGGGTAGCAAACTTTTTGCCAGTACAGATAAATCCTTTTTGGGCATGATGAATGTAAATTGGTTTTACAGAATTAATAATAATGTCTTCTACTTCAGGATCACATAAGATATCTTCCAAAACCCCATAAGATAAGAAACTTTCAATAAATTCGGTTTTCTCTGATGCTCCAGGTAAAGCGCGGCGAAACTCTCCTATTGAATCTTCTTTAAGGGCTTCTTCCAAAGCAAAAGCAACCAAGGCCTGCCGTTCTTCATCCTGCAACAGCAGGGTCATTTTTCCTTTTAATTTATTCAGAAGCAATGTTTCTAGCTCAAGATTGTTCATTTTACTCATATTTTGTTATTTATTTACCTTTGGTTTTGTAATAACAACAGCCGCTTTAGATATATCTAAATACTTTTGAGCAATACGGCGAACATCTGGGGCTGTTACAGCATCAATTCTTCCAAAAAACTGTTGGTAAGCGTTATACCCTAAACCATACAATTCATCTAAGGCAACCCTACCTCCCAAAGCACTATTAGTCATCAAGGATCGTCTTAATGCTCCTTTTAAGTAAATCTTTGCTGTTCCTAGCTCTTCTGGAGATACTTCATGGTCTCTTAAATCTTGTAATTGTGCCATTATAACAGCTTTAACGCTATCAATTTTATCGGCCTTCGTCAATACATAAAGGATAAAATTCCCTGTATCTATATCAGGACTGTACCATGAGGAGGTTGTATAGGCCTGGCCTAACTCATCGCGAATCTTAACAAACAGCCGCCCACTTAGTGATGCCCCTAATATATTATCAATAATTCTCATACCATAGCGATCTGGAGTCTTTATTTCAGGAGCTTGGAAGGCAACCATAAG
>JBAXBI010000061.1:0-7400 GCA_037142055.1 Candidatus Omnitrophota bacterium
CTTCGACAAAGTTCCTTAGCATAATCCGTCCATATCCCCTGCCCCCAATAACGGAAACAACTGGTTTGGGATAAAAGAACATACAACAGAGCCTCTTTATATGCACGAGAATTAAGATCTGCATCTTTTTGGTCAAATTTCCCATGAAAAACGGCACTCAAATGATTAATAGGACTCATCACCTGATCGTATCCCTTAACCCAATCACGGTCGCTGGTCCAGGAACCTTTATCAAGATTAAAAGAAGAATCCTTTTTCTGCAGCTCGACAATAGCCTTGTTAGCCGCTTGTGATTCAAACGTTTTAATCATTCCCCAAATACGATGCTGAGAAATGGGTTGCACGGGAGTAAAATCAGAAGGATTAATACCCGCATCTTCTAAGAACTCCAAATATTCTGAACCGTTTAAAGCAACCGTGCCTTCTGTTGAGATGCTTTGCATTGATCGAATATACATGGGAGAGAATTCATTCATCATAACTCCCCCGTTTTCACCATCACCTATTTGACAAACAAACGGCGGAACCTGCTTGCCACAATACTCCACTCTAGAAAGCCCCTGCGCCTCTGATAAAGGCTGCATTTGAGCAACAAGTTTAGTATCGGAGCCTTGCGTCTTAATAAGAACTGTAATTTCTTGAATCTGCCCTAAAGAATTCTTTGCCACTAATTTATGAGGCAAATGCGGATGACGGATGCTCTGACCATTTAAATTTTCAATGGTATGTTCCTGAACCATAAGCCACTCATAACCACATTCCTTAAGCGCCTTAACGTATTGATAACAAACATCTGGATGAATAGGCAGATGCATCTCGGGCGCAGAAAAACCTTTAATGCGCTCCTCTGCTTCCTTACCAAATATGGCAGCAAAATGATTACGAAACGCCATTATATGAAGTTTAATATCCGGCACAGGCGTTGAGGTAACAACAGAATGAGACCACATGGTCCCCAGCCATTCGACACAAGGATAATATCTCTTATCACAGGTAATTTTCTTTAAGTTTTCAAGCGCTTCCCCCCCATTAATTTGACGTAATCCCCAAAGAAGATTTCCAGAATAATCCAGCATCACGCGAGGACTTCTTCCCTCTTTAACTAACTGAGGAATGAATTCAGCTATTCGTTGATAACACCAGAAAAATACCCCCGCATTATGATTATCCCCAACACCTTGATTTTCATACATATTCTGTAAATTAGAAACTAATGCAGCGTTTGAGAGATCTCCTCCTCCGGCAGGAATCGTGGGTTGATGCATATGAAGAGCAATGCCAAAGGATGATTTCACCTTCTTAAAATCAATATTGGAACAAGTAGAATAAAGCTTTCTTCTCTTTGTTGCTTTTACTTCTGTCTCTTGGGAATAAATATTCGGTAGATTATCGATGATGTCGTTCATTGTCTTCCTCCCTGCCGGCCGGTAGGCTGGCTTGCCGGTGACTTTTTTATCAGTCTTCCGGACTTTGTACGAGGTTCATTTAAATTAAGTCTTTTTATGCCCTTCTTATGTGTAGTTTGATTTGTTTTACGAGTTTCTAAATAATATTGGACACAATTTAACTCTCCGAAAATATTGTCCCTAGATTCGATTTTCTTTAACCAAATTTCATCAATAGAATCATTCTTTAGATCCTTAGATAATTTATAAAACCGATTTAAATGTTGCTTTAATCTCTTTTGCGCATAAGAAACCATTGTTCCAGCTTTCATGATAAACGGCCAGTCGCTAGATTCAGCTAAAAGAAGTTCACGGGCCGCCTGATTCAAAGCCCGATAGCGCAAAGCGGATTTTGATAAATTTTTTTTAAAATGCCCTCGAATCAAATCTAAATTTTCTTCTGCCAGTTCCTTCATAAACCGAGCCGCTTCGTGAAGATGGGGATAAATCCAATCATTAGAACCTTCCAGCCAATACTCACTAAAACCCTTATACCCCCAACTCGCCTGACTTGGCATGGATACTTGATTGGTGGAATACTCCTTGAGATACTCAGAAGGTGTAATCATCTTGACAGTATCTTGATCGTAACATATTTTTCGAGCTAAATAATCAATCCATTGCGGGCCTTCAAACCACCAATGGCCAAATAATTCTGCGTCATAAGGCGCTACAATGATGGGATTGCGATCCATCTGATGCGCCAAATGTTCAATTTGTTTCTGACGGTTAAACATAAAGTTTCCCGCATGCTCGGCAGCCTTTTCTTTGGCCCATTGCGGCTGGTAGGGCTCTTTATATTCCGTCTGCCCCGTAATCCGCCAATACTTAATTCCTGTATTAATACGAATACCGTCGGGGTGAATATATGGTTTCACGTAATTTAAATCTAACGTAAAACCAATGTCACGGTAATACTCCCGATAATTAGCATCCCCTGGATACCCTTCTTTAGCACTCCAGACTTGTTTAGAAGATTCCCAATCTCGTCCGAACGCTGCAACTCCGCTTGGACAATAAATAGGCGCGTAAACACCATATTGTGGCTGCGGATCCGCATTCATAATCCCATGTGAATCACAAAAGAAATATCTTAATCCAGCCTGCTTAAGCAAACGATCTAACCCTGGATAGAACCCACATTCAGGAAGCCATATCCCTTTAGGGGCAACACCAAAGTGATGACGATATTGCTCGACACCAATTTCAATCTGAGCCTTAACGGAGGATTCGTTAATATTTAAATTTGGCAAGAAACCATGCGTTGCACAACAAGTAATAATCTCCAGACAACCCGATTCCTGAAGTTTCTTAAACGCATTAATGAGATTTTTCTGGTAATGATTAACAAAGGTCTCACGAGCCTCAATAAAACGACCGTAATACATCAATGCTAGCCCATGGTATTGAGAATCATAGGCGGTGCGCTCTATCTCTTTCTCTGCGAGCTCAATAAGCTTATTAATATGACGAACGTAACGATCCTGCAAAAGAGAGTCAGAGAACATCGCCGCTAGGGTTGGAGAAATCGACATCGTCACACGGAAATCAACATCATCCCTAATTAAAGATTCAAATACTCGAATCAGAGGAATATATGTTTCGGTAATAGCCTCAAATAACCAATTCTCCTCAAGGAAATAATTCTCTTCCGGATGACGGACAAATGGAAGATGAGCATGAAGAACAAGAGCAAGATAGCCTTTAGGCTTATTACCCATGAAATTCCTTTAACATCTTTGGGAAACTAATTGTCTTTTCCCGTTGGACACCAGTTAAAATATGACGTTGTTCAACACCATCTGAAGATTGAGCTATGAATTTCAAAGGAACCTCACCATCAGGAAGAGCATAACGTAGGGTAAAGGTTCCATCAGAATTTAATTTGATTCCCTTTTCATTTAGCCATACCGCTGCATCATGTTCTGTTCGTCCATACACTGTCAGTTCCGCCCAAATCTCAAAAAAGAACTTTCTTTGCGCTAAACGTCCTTCGCTTGCACCCGAATCAGACTGAGGACCTACAAGGTTTTCACTTGCCCCTTTGCCTTCCGAATCTCCTAGTGGATGCGAATGTTTTAACAAATCAAAATTATTACTTAACGGCTGAACCTTCTGCCAAGAAATCTCTTTTTGTTTACCTTTAAGGACATCTTCAATCTTACGGATTTTACCTCGATGTTTCTTAGACACCTTAGCAAAAAGATTCATGTAATAGGCACGAAGGTCCTCAGCAGTTAAATGGTAGACTCTTACCTTTTGTGGCTGATTAGCTGTTTGAGCTTTTTTCTTTAGTTGCTCCTGCAGAATGCCATGAGAACGTTTGGAATCAACCTTAACATCTTCCCGAATATAAGGCTGAGTCTCCTTACGTGATTTAATATCTTGCCATATCAAATCATTTCGTTTTGAAGTAGATTTAGGAGGAGTGTGGACGATAATAGAACGTGTTAAGGGAACAAAATGATTCTCACTGGAGCGAATGCCAAGCTCAGCGCAATAATCCGCATTATCTTGCCACACGTGAACATACCAATTTTTCGTTGCAAAGCCTACATCAAGGTCCCAAGTATGATTGGCATTGGTCCCTTTAAAATTAATGCGAGTCGTATCATAAATACGAAGCACTAGTTGAGAATTTTCCCTTTCAAATCTCAACTGATTATGGGCTCGGTCAAGATCATCCTGGGTAAAATTCCAATACGCGTAAATAAAATTGGGGTCCCGAGGGATAAGAACGCACTGCGTTCGCGGTGCTAATTCAGGAAGATCTGTCGAATCAAGACTAGGTCTTGCCATAAAAAAATCCTTTAATTATAAATATGCAAAGTTTCCTCTGCGATAACATCCCAAGAAAAAGCTGTCTCAACCGTCAATCGGCCGTTGTACCCCATCCATCTGGCATGATCAAAATCTTGAAAAAGAGTCCCAATTCCCCAAGCGATGGATTCAGGATTATCTTGAATCTTTAGCCCATTAACATCATGCCAAACAATTTCATTAGGCCCCCCATTGGTGGTTGCAACAACGGGTTTTCCAGCACTCCAAGCTTCCAAGATAACAATACCAAAAGGTTCATTACGACTGGGAACGCAAACGCAATCAGTCGCCTTAAATAAATCTCTTAACTGCAAAGGAGTTTGCTTACCTAAGAACCGTGTCGCATGAAAAACCCCCATATTATGGGCCTGCTGCTCGACTTCATGACGCATTTCCCCATCACCTGCAAAAACAAATTTGGCATTTGGATAATGATTTAAAACATAAGGAATTGCACTGACAAGCAAATCTGGACCTTTTTGATAAACCAAACGGCCAACAATCAACACCATCGGATCCATTGGTCCAACCCCATAGAGACGTTTAACATCGCCGGGCTCAATCCAACTGTCAAAATCCGAATAATTAACACCATTATAAACAACATCCACCTTAGATTCAGGAATGTTATACATCCACATAGCTTCATTCTTTAAGGCATTAGATACGGTAATCACTTGATCGCTGCAGAAAGAACCCAACCATTCTAAATGACGAATACGCTGGGAATTTCCTCCGTAGAAATTATTTCCACAACGGCCATATTCTGTTGAATGAATGGTAAAAATAGTGCGGTGAGGGCGAGCTTTATTAATCCATTCTAGGGCTGAAGTAGTTAGCCAATCATGTCCATGAATCACATCAAATGTTCCAACATGATCCTCAGTAGCTAAGAATGTGTCCACAAAGGAACGACACATGTTAGCCACTTCATCTATAAAATCAGGATTTTTGGTAAAAGGACATCTATGATAGTGGACACCATGAATCTTCTCATACTGGAGGTGATCGTGACGCGCCATACGCGTAAAGATATGAACTTCATGGCCTTTACGTTCTAATGCACAAGCAAGCTCAGTGACATGGAAGCCAATACCTCCCACAAAAACTGAATGAATTGCTTCCCAAGAAAAGAACGCTATTCTCATCTATAACCTCTTGTCATTAAAAGGGTAGTGATAAAAGTGAAAGTGATTATAACAAATCTTACTAATATTACAATGTATTTTTAAATTCGACCCTACCTAGAAAGATTTTCATATGCTCCCAATAAGTATTTTAGGTGAAATTAAAATAATAGTTAAACACCTAAGTCTAATTAATACTAGGTCTTATGACATTTACTATTATATAATTAATTTAGAATTACCACCTTAAATTATATTAAACCAAGCATATAAATGCGCCTCTTTCTGAGGGAAAGAGACAATGATAAAATCCTGTCAATATCTCTAGATTTCTTATTAACAGATCTAAACTTCGATTCTTCGAAATCGCCTGGAATTCCCAATATATCTATTGTATATCTTTAAACTCTTTAAACACCGGATGCTGTTTAATTAACTTTAATGCCTGATAGGTCAAACCTTTTCCTGGTTCTGTGCTGTGCCAAGGACTGGCACCGGAAGGATGAGCTAAAGGGATAACATCAAAAGAATATCCAGCGTAGGTTGCTTTAAACTTCTTACCAACAACATCTACAAGTTTTCCAAATTGAAGAAATTGACTTATCGCTAATTTACCAACAGGAATTACCAAGGAAGGTCTTAAAATCTCCATTTCACGCTTAAGCCACTTGGAACAATTTTGGATTTCCTCCAACGATGGTTCCCGGTCACCGCCGGTTAATTTCTTTCCCGGAAAACATCGACAAACGGCCGCCATATAAACGAGCCCCCGGAAATATTCTTCATCCAAACCTGTACCTTCTTTAAACCATCGAAAAAGAGTTTTACCAGCAGTCCATGCAAAGGGCTTGCCCAACTTCGGCTCTTTATCACCCGGCGCCTGGCCTACTAGAACGATGCGGCTAACAACTGGCCCGCCACTGACAACCGGCGGGTTCATTTTCGGACAACTGCGGCAGACACGCAATTGGTCAATGTGCATAATAAGTTTATTTTTGATATTCAACGTTGCTTAACTCCCTCTAGAGGACGAATTTCTAAACTGGATAGGATCAAACTGAAGCTGAAATCTTTTTGACTTAGATCAATGAGTTAAGCATACACTAAAGGATATTTCTTTGGATTTAATAGTGCCTCAACCGAAAGGTCTTCATCAATTAAAGGCCAATGGATACCGTAACCTGAAGGAGAAACATCATAAGCTTCTCGCTCTTTTTTGGATGCTTTAAGCAATCTTTTAGAAATTTTGGTTAAATTAACAACAATCTCTTTACCATCTACTTTCATTTTCATTTGAGAGCCTGAAAAAGTTATTCCTTGAACCCTATGTATTGTTCTCATTTATTTTCTCCTCTCAAATTCATTCCACTTCTCAACTATATAATCAAAATGATCAAAAATAATTCGACGAATTTGTCTTTTATCCTTGTCCTTTAAGCCAAAAGTTGGTTCGTCATTTTCATTCGCATAAAAGAATAATCTCCATCCTAGAATTTCTAATATCGTAGGCATGCTTAAATATACCACAACAAAACACCAAAAGAATACCAAAATCGTCACAATGGCTCAAAATCATGAAAATTAACCTTATTCCTGTTTCTTTTCTATAAGTTTGGCTGTCAATGCTCTTACTGAGTCCATGATGTCTATAGGAACCGCAAGAACAACTGTATTAGATGCCGTCGGACCAAGACCATCTATGGTTTGAAGCGTTCTTAATTGCATTGCACCGGGAGATTGTGCCATTGTCTTTGCTGCCTCCGCAAGATTAACAGCGGCTAATTTATCCCCCTCTGCCTTGGTAATGTTTGCCCTTTTTTCTCTTTCTGCAGAAGCCTGCCGAGACATCATCTTCTTTAATTCTTCCGGCACATCCACATCCAGAAGCTTAATCGCGGTCACTTTAAGTCCCCAACCCTCAGCCTGCTTTTGAATAATCACTTCAATTTCATCACCAATCTTCTGCCGTTCCTCTAAAAGATCATCAAAGGTAATCCCACCAACCACA
>JBAXBI010000062.1:0-7327 GCA_037142055.1 Candidatus Omnitrophota bacterium
GGACAAACGTAAAATCGCCATGGTTACAACAGGAATTCGTCACTTTAAGCATTAATAGTCACAACCTACTTAAAGCCTAAGCTTGTCGAAGGGGTGACGCATGAGTTCTTCACAAGATTTTCTTCATTCCCTTAAGAATTTTGAATCCTACTTACATAAAGTTACTCCAGAAGATTTTCATTTAGGTCGCCTGAAAAATCTTTTAACCGTCCTTGGAACTCCTCAAAATCAGTTAAGAGTTATTCATGTCGCCGGGACTAAGGGCAAAGGATCTACCTGTGCGATGATTGCCAGTATCCTGCAGTGGGCTGGTTTTAAGGTGGGACTTTATACCTCTCCTCATTTACATCGAATGAATGAGCGCATCCGAATTCTAGATAAAAATAATTTAAATAGTTGTGATGATTTTGTAGGATCTATAAGCGATGAACATATGGATAGTATTATTACCCTCATGCGCCCTACGATTGCTGCTATAGAGAATAAGGGAGATTTCTTAACTTTTTTCGAAGTCCTTACCGCGATGGCAGTTGTTTATTTTGCTCAAGAGAAAGTTGATTTTGTTGTTCTTGAAACGGGTTTAGGTGGAAGATTAGATGCGACTAATGCTTTTGACTCAAGTATCGCGGTCGTGACGCCCATTAGTTTGGACCATATAAAGATTTTAGGAAACACTCTTAAGAAGATTGCTCAAGAGAAGGCAGGAATTATCAAAAGTTCTAAGCAAAGAATCGTGTTGGCTCCCCAAGAAGATGTGGCGATGGAAGTATTAAAGAATCGTTGTCGCGAGTTTGGTATAGAACCTAGGATGGTACATCCCGCACAGTATAAACATCTTAAAACATCGTTAAAGGGAGATCATCAGACGATCAATGCTTCTTGTGCGATGGAGGTTGTAGAGTGTTTAAAGATGCAAGGGATAACGATTAGTGAAGAGATTGTTCGAGAAGGATTAAAGAAGGTTCGCTGGCAGGGAAGGTTTGAAGTGATCAAAGAAAAACCTACGGTTGTTGTCGATGGGGCGCATAATCCAGCCTCTGTTAAGGCTTTAGCAAAGACTGTTCTAGATGAGTATCCACTTCGAAAGATTATTTTAGTGTTTGGGCTTTCGGCGGATAAAGATATAGAGGCTGTCTGTGAGCCATTAAAATTAATTAGCGATATGGTCATTTTAACTAAAGCGAAACATCCTCGCAGCTATAGTTTTGATCGCCAGCGCGCACACGACATTTTTAATACTAAACAATGGTTTTTAACGGATAACGTTTCGGATGCTTTAGCGCTCGCACTAACAAAGGCCAATAAGGAAGATGTTATTGTAGTGACGGGGTCTTTATTTGTCGTCGCAGAAGCTCGGGAGTGTATCATTATTTAAAAGGAGAAAACTTATGCAACAAACAAAAGCTTATGGGGCTGTCAATGCCGCCTCACCCTTGGCGCCATTAGAAATTACTAGACGTGATACCGGTGTTAATGATGTAGCGATCGATATAGCGTATTGCGGCATCTGTCATTCCGATATCCATCAAGCACGTAATGAATGGGGGAATTCCATTTATCCGATGGTGCCAGGTCATGAAATTGTAGGAATAGTAACGGCAGTGGGTGCGCAGGTGAGTCGGTTTAAAGTAGGTGATAAGGTAGGCGTTGGCTGTATGGTGGATTCCTGCCGTGAGTGTCCGGATTGTAAGGAAGGTTTAGAACAGTTCTGCAGCAGGCCAATTTTTACATATAATTGCATGGAGCATGATAATAAAACGATCGTCCACGGGGGATACTCTACCAAGGTCGTTGTGCATCAGGATTTTGTTCTTCGTATTCCTGATAATCTTCCCTTAGATAAGACGGCTCCGCTTTTGTGTGCGGGAATTACCACCTATTCGCCCTTGCGTCATTGGAAAGCTGGTCCTGGAAAGAAAGTCGCCATTATTGGTTTAGGTGGCTTAGGTCATATGGCCGTTAAGATTGCTCATGCTTTAAAGGCAGAGGTAACGGTATTAAGCAGGACATTGGATAAGAAGGATGACGCCAAGCGGCTTGGGGCTGACCATGTGTATGCCACAAACGACCCAAAAACATTCGAGGCCTTAACCAAGCATTTTGATTTGATTATTAATACCGTCTCCGTCAAATTAGATTGGGGTGCGTATCTAGGGCTTCTTAAACGCGATGGCACCATGGTGCTTCTAGGCGTTCCCAGTGACGCTCCGCAAGTTCATGCTTTTCCACTTATTATGGGTCGTCGCAGTTTGGCGGGATCTTTAATTGGGGGAATTAAAGAAACACAAGAGATGTTGGATTTTTGTGGGAAGCATAACATCACCTCTGATATTGAATTAATTCCGATCACCAAGGTCAATGAAGCCTATGAGAGGGTGATTAAAGCGGATGTGAAGTATCGATTTGTTATAGACATAGCTTCTCTTTAGAAAAATTGCTTTACCAAACGAAATGCCTGCCTACCAGCAGGCCTGGGAGGTTCATAATGACACCGATCGGAAGATTTAAAAGTGCGGGGTTATTAGTATTGTTATCCGTTCTTTTTTCGCTTATCTGGCCTACCGCAGTCTTTGCAGCAGAAACGTTGAGTTATTCCCACCATCCTAATATTCGAGATAGAAGAGTTGTGGGGACGATTAAAGAAATAAATCGAAATATAATTACGATTTACGATGAAGAGGATAAAATCTTAAGAAGGCTGGTTGAAGTGGGTAAGATTGAGGGAATTCAGGTGGGGGATAGAGTTAGTATTTATTATTTTGTTAATGGGGGCGTTGTTGAAAATATTAAGAAGATGCGTTTTGTAGAATACAAGGAAGATGGTCAGAATTTGGGGTATATGTTTAAGAGATAATCGGATTGAGCTGATTATGCTCCTTATACAGGGAAGGTTAAAACTCGAGGGTCCATTATGTATCAATACAAGGGTTTAGAAGATACGATTGCAGCGATTGCACCTCCCGCCGGAGCAGGAGGTTTGGGGATTGTCCGTATTTCTGGCAAGGAGGCATTAAGGATTGCTGATAGCGTGTTTCGTTCAAAGACAGGTCTTAAGCCGTCGCAAGCTAAAGGCTACAGTGTTCATTATGGGTGGATTCTCGATACAGATGAAGTTTTATTGACAGTTATGAAGGCTCCTAAGAGTTATACTTCCGAGGATGTGGTTGAAATCAGTTGCCATGGAGGTTGGGCAGTTGTTTGTGCGGTGCTGGATATTGTTCTAAATTCAGGCGCGCGTCTTGCAGAACCAGGAGAATTTACCAAGAGAGCATTTTTAAATGGGCGTATTGATCTGGCACAAGCGGAGGCGGTATTGGATATTATCCGCGCTAAGACGGAAGTTTTTGTTCGTATCAGTCAGAATCAATTAAGAGGGCAGTTATCAGAGCAGGTCGAGGATATTCGAGGGGCTTTAATGAGTGTTTATACGACGCTTGAGGCTCTGATCAACTTTCCTGAAGATGACATTGAATCACAAAAGCATGAAGATATTGTTAAGCGCATTGAAGAACAAAACCGTCGCGTACAAGCGCTCTTAGCTAACAGTAACAATGGCCGTTTGTTGAAAGAAGGTCTACGGGTGGTGCTTTGCGGGAAACCTAATGTAGGGAAATCGTCGCTGTTAAATGCCCTTCTTAAACAACAAAGGGCAATCGTTACTCATATCGCCGGAACCACCCGCGATGTTCTTGAGGAAGAGGTGAATATCAAAGGTATTCCTCTGTACTTGGTTGATACGGCGGGTATCTTAACTCCAAGAGATTTAATTGAAGAGGAAGCGGTTAAACGCAGTCACTTATATATTCAAAACGCGGATTTGGTTCTGTTGGTTTTGGATAACAGTACAGCTTTAGAAGAGCAGGATCGTCTGTTGATAGAGTCTTTAAAAGACCGTAATGTTATTGTTGTTGTTAATAAGAATGATTTGCCTTCCCAATTAGCAACCGCAGAACTTACCTTTGAGCGCATCGTTAGAGTCTGCGCCTTAAAAGACCAGGGGCTTGAGGAGCTTGAAGAGGCTATTGTTAAAACTTTTTGGCAGGGTGAGACCTTTGATACGCAGGCTGTTTTTGTGACTAACCTAAGGCATATTCGTTCGCTTAAGCAAGTAGATGTTGAACTTCAGGGGGCTTTGGGGCTTATGGATGATGGGTTATCTCTTGAATTTATTAGTGAACATATTAAAGCCGCTGTTAATCAATTAGATGCGGTGTTGGGTCGAAACATAGATGAAGATTTATTAGAGAGTATTTTCTCTGAGTTTTGCATAGGAAAATAAGAAATCATTATTTTGAGGCAGCAATTATTATCGATCATCTGCTTCGGTTAGAAATTACTAAAGGTTGGTAGGAAATAAAGAAAAGTTTACCGATCAAGGAGGATAGATGACAACAAAGAAATTTCGTTTCGCGGTTATTTTGGCCGGTTGTGGCAATAAAGATGGAGCTGAAATTCATGAATCAGTGCTAACGCTTTTTGCGATTGATAAAGCAGGGCATCAATACCAATGCTTTGCGCCTGATGTAGAACAGAAAAGGGTGCTTAATTTTCTGACCAATGAAGAGTTGAAGGAAAAGCGTAACGTCCTGATGGAATCCGCACGTATTGCCAGAAGTCAAATTAAACCCTTGTCTCAATACAAGGAAGAAGATTTTGATATTTTAGTTATCCCTGGCGGCAGTGGGGTTGCGTATAACTTGTGTACCTTTGCAACCGATGGGGCCAATATGAGAATCAATGGGGATGTCGAATGTGCTGTAACGACAACTTATAAAGCTAATAAGCCCATTGGCGCTTTGTGCATTTCTCCTGTAATTATTGGGAAATTAATCCCAGGTTCAGAAATTACATTTGGGAAGGATGTTAAGGTTAATGAAATTTTTAAGAATATAGGAGTTAAGACGATCGATTCAATGGTTTGTGATATCGTTGTAGATAGAGAAAATAAAATTGTTACTACACCTTGTTATATGCTTTCCGATTCGCGGATCAGTGAGTTAGCAGTTGGCATTGAAAAGCTTATCGGAGCTTTAATTGAGTTGGTCTAGTGGGACAACAATCCTGCCCAAAACAATTGACCCGGCATTAATTATATTATGAAAACTAAAAGACTACAGATCATCATAGCCTTTGCGGCCGTATATTTAATTTGGGGATCTACCTATCTTGCTATTCGTTTTGCCATTGAAACCTTGCCTACTTTTATTATGGCAGGAGTAAGGTTTGTGGTGGCGGGGTTGGTTTTATATGGCTATTGCCTCTATCGAGGCAATCATGAAAAGCCAACGATGAGACAGTGGATTAATGCATCTATTGTTGGAGGACTGTTATTATTGGGAGGCAATGGCTCGGTAGTTTGGGCCGAACATTTTGTCCCGTCAGGATTAACAGCCGTTTTAATTGCGACAGTTCCCTGGTGGATGGTCATTATTGAATGGGTATTCTATCATGGGCCTAAACCCCAAGGATGGACGTTGGTGGGGTTGTGTTTAGGGTTGGTAGGGGTAGGAGTTTTGATATTTCCAGCGATCCATGGACAGCTGCATTTGGTTGGAACCATTGTTGTCATGATGGCAGCATTTTGGTGGGCCATAGGGTCAGTTTATGCGAGGCATTTTGATCTACCTGCTTCATCAATATTGGCAACTGCCATGGAAATGATAACAGGAGGGATGATACTTTTATTATTTAGTCTTATTCAAGGTGAATGGGGACACGTATCATTCAGTTATATGAGCTTTAAATCCATAATGGCTTTTCTATATTTGATTGTATTTGGTTCTTTTTTTGGGTTTACGGCATATATATGGTTGATTCAAAATGTCGGGACCGCGTTAGCCTCTACGTATGCTTTTGTTAATCCAGTGGTAGCAGTCTTTTTAGGATGCGTTCTAGCGGGTGAAAAGATAACCGTTCAAACTTGTTTTGCTGCCGCAATGATTATTTTAGCTGTTATTTTGATTACTTTTGGGCAGAAGAGCAAAAATATTCGTTCGAAGGTGCAGATTTCTAGTTAGTGTAGAGGGTAGATTCTTGTAACTATTAATATGATATAGTTCGTTGACAAATAGGGTATTATCATTCACACTTCTGGAATGCAATTGATTTTAAAGTCTAATTTAAATAAAAGAATGGAGAAATGTATGTATTGGAAAATCCTTATGTCTGTTTTGTTGATGACCGCTAGCGTATCTTTAAGTTCCAATGTCTTTGCTCAGGGCCCGTTAGAAGCAGCTATTGTTAAAGCAGGTTTACAGATGAGCGATGTAAAAGCGGTGACGACTTTTTACTATCAAAATCCACAGCCAGAAAAATTGATTTCTGTCTTAAAAGTGTTGCTGACAGTTAACGAGTTTACCTCTGATTCCAATCGTTTTGCTATCATTACGCATTTAATTTCAACTATAGCGCATAATGATAAGACTGTATTGGAAAGGTTGACTTCTCTAGAAAATAGTTCTTCGGAGGAATCAAAGAAGGCTTTGGAACAAATAGTACAAGATGCTAATAATTTTCAATCACCTCTGGGAGATACTCAAGAGCATTTAAATTATCTATGGGCTGAATTCTTTGCAACGGGTAAGGATGACTCTGTTAAGAAGATTATAGATGCGTTAAGGCTTCCTGTTGAGAAAAAGGCCAATCAAGAATTGGTTGTTATTGCGTTATGGTCTTTGGGGTCAAATGCTAAACAGCATACGAAAGTGTATGAGATTATTAAAGAGCAAGCACTTAAAGCTAATGGAACAGGTAAGGATCAGTTAGAAAAGATTTTAGAACAGACGAATACAAAATAAATTTAGTTTTCTTGTTTTATAAGTTGAAGTTAAATAGTAGTTAACTTCTGAACATAAAAAGCTATGCTTCTCCAATTTAAAGAGTCTCGAAAAGGACAAATTGTTTGGAGCAAAAGCTTCTTTTTATTGCTTTATTGTTTATGGATATTTTCATTTTTTCTCTTCGCCACAAGTAACCTTCCTGGTTATGGTGCTTTCATTCTTTCTTTTGTAGCTTTGAAAATGCATAGCAGTATTATTCATGTTCTTGCCGGAGTTTTAGCAATTGGCAATATTTTTATACTTCTTTCTTTGCTTTCCTCGCGCAATCAATTTATCAAGATAGGGTTAACCCTACAGTCTCTTCTTTTAGTCGTATTTACAATCTTATGTTATCTTGAACAAAGCTTCATCTTATCTATTGGATACTACCTTTGGATGGCCTCGCAGATAGGGGCATGTTTATTATTATGGAGCAGTCACTATGAGGAGAATTTGATTCTGTCAAAAGTAATATGAAGAATATATATAAGTAGGGATTGGGAGTATGA
>JBAXBI010000063.1:0-7284 GCA_037142055.1 Candidatus Omnitrophota bacterium
GCTTGGGAATCTTCAGGTCCTAGATGAACACAAGATACAACCTTAATTGTATGATGACGATGATCAAAAATCACTAAATTCTCAGCCAGAGCCATCACCATATCGGGAAGCTTTAAATCATCTTCTGTCTTTTGTGGTAAGCGTTCAAAAAAGCGGACGCAATCATAACTTAAAAAACCAACTAGCCCACCGTAAAACCTAGGCAATTGAGGAACATCAACGGCTTTATAAGCCTTCATGAGCTCACGGACAATTTCAAGTGGAGAAGACTTTATTTCTTTCTTCTCTACCTTGGATTTAGCCTTAGCTGTGCGGATAATTTCAACCTTATTACCCTTAGCACGAATAATTAATGAAGGATCTCGTGCAATAAATGAAAACCGAGCAAACTTCTCCCCACCTTCAACAGACTCGAGAAGAAAAGAATACTTCGTCTTTTTAGCCAAATGCAAATAAGCAGATGTAGGCGTTAAGAAATCTCCCAATATCTCCTTATAAACAGGAATTAAATTTCCCTTGTGGCTTAATACTAAGAATTCTTCTTTAGATAAATGATTCATTTTATTGTTCAATTTTCCTATAAAAACAACTGCGTTTCATGGTGTGGCATGCTGAACCTAGTTGATCAACCTTCATTAAAAGCACATCACAATCACAATCATAAAAAATTTCTTTCACATATTGAAAATGTCCTGACGTCTCGCCCTTAACCCAATAAGATTTACGAGAACGTGACCAATAAGCAGCTTTCCCACCTTTTAAAGTATCGCGTAGCGAATCGATATTCATCCAAGCCATCATCAAAACTTCGCCAGTCTTATAGTCCTGAGCGATCGCTGGAATCAAACCTTCAGCAGTAAATTTTAATTTATCAAGATTGTCTTTGGTAATTTGAATTGTTTCTATTTCTGGATTTGCGCTCATCTTACGTTCACTCCTCTGTCTTTAAGGTGTTTCTTTACTTGTGGAACTGGAATCTCTCCGTAATGAAACACCGAAGCTGCAAGTGCTGCATCAGCTCCTGTATGAATAAATACCTCATAAAAATGATCTAAACTTCCCGCTCCACCTGATGCAATGACAGGAATGTTCACCGCTTGTGCTACAGCCTTTGTTAACGCTAAATCGTAACCATTTTTCGTACCATCCGCATCCATGCTCGTTAAAAGAATTTCTCCTGCCCCTTGAGCCTGTACTTCTTTAGCCCAAAGTATAGCATCTTTTTTAGTTGCTGTGCGTCCACCATGGGTAAATACTTCCCAATGATCTTCTACACGTTTTGCATCAATGGCAACAACAATACACTGACTCCCAAACATATTAGCTGCTCGACGTATTAATCCTGGCTCATTAACAGCTGAAGTATTAATAGAAACTTTATCCGCCCCTGCATTAAGCAAAGCTCTGATATCGCTGACATTATTAATTCCGCCACCCACCGTCAAAGGCATGAATACCTCTTCAGAGGTCCTTTGCACCACATCTAAGAAAATCTTACGCTTTTCAAAGCTTGCTGTAATATCCAAGAATACCAACTCATCCGCACCTGCAGCATCATAGGCTTTAGCACAGTCAACAGGGTCACCCGCATCCTTTAGCTCAACAAAATTGACACCCTTGACTACTCTGCCATCTTTAACGTCTAGACATGGAATAATACGCTTATTTAACATACCTTCAAAGCCTCTTGAAAATCTAATGTTCCTTCATAAATGGCTTTACCTGTAATCGCGGCTACAACACCTTTCATAGAAGACAACTTTCTTACATCCTCAAGCTTACCTATACCACCTGAGGCAATGAGATTAATTTTCTTAACAGTATTAATCATTGTCTGTAGCTGCTCAAAATTGGGGCCTGATAATGTCCCATCACGGGCAATATCCGTATAAACCATCCATTGCAAACCTAGAGCCTCTAACTCAACAGCTAAATCGGTCGCTTTTATATCCGTCGTAGAAACCCAACCCCGCTGGGCTACAAAACCATTAGAACAGTCCAGACTTACACAAATTTTCTGACCATATAAAGATACCATCTTCTTTAAAAATTCCCGATTCTCAATCGCTTTAGTCCCCAAGATGACACGCGAAATACCAGAGGCAATCAAATCCTCAACTGTTTTTTCATCTCGAATGCCACCACCAACCTCAACTGGAATCTTGACAGCCTGAACAATTCGAATAATGGCGTCTTTATTGACCATCGCCCCCGTCTTAGCCCCATCTAGGTCAACTAAATGCAACCACTTAGCGCCTAAATATTCCCACTTACTAGCAATTGCAATGGGGTCATCAGCATATTCTGTAACGTCCGAGAACTTGCCTTGGAAAAGACGCACAACCTTTCCATTCTTAATATCTATGGCCGGTAATAAAATCATAGCGTGACAAAGTTCTTTAAGATTTGTAAACCTACACCCTGGCTTTTCTCCGGATGAAACTGTACTCCCCAAACATTATCGGAGGCAATTGCTGAAGCGTAGCCTAAACCATACCCTGTCAATGAAGCAACAATATTGGTATCTTTAGGTTTTACGTAATATGAATGACAAAAGTAAACATTGTCAGAGTTCTTAATACCTTTAAACATCTCTTTTCCTGCTTCTTGAATATCAATCTGATTCCAACCCATGTGAGGAACTTTAAGAGCAGTAAAGCGTTCTACAGTGCCTGGGATAATTTTTAAACCTTCTACATAACCGCCCTCGGAACTTTTTTCAAAAAGCAATTGTAGACCTAAACAAATTCCTAAAAAAGGTTTCTTCTCACGAATAACTCTTCTTATAATATCAACTAAACATAACTCTTGTAGCTTTGCCATAGCTGGAGCCATAGCGCCAACACCTGGCAAAACAACTTTCTTGGCTGATAAAATATCAGCTGCACTATGCGTAATCTTTGCATTCGCCCCCACCTTCTCAAGAGCCTTTTGCACACTACGCAAATTTCCCATACCGTAATCAATGATAGCAATCATCAGTCAATTATTCCCTTAGTGGAAGGAACTTGCCCCATACGACGTGGATCAATAGTTGTCGCTATATCTAAAGCTATCCCTAAAGACTTAAAAACAGACTCAGCAATAGAATGCATATCACCCGAACCACCTGGGTTCTCAACATTGACAATTAATGTAACACCTAATTGTTTTGCAAAAGATTCTAGAAAATGCTCCAGATAACTAAAAGAATATTCACCCTGGTTACTAATGGAAGGCATATCTCCTGCTGTTTTTCCATCCAAGGTTAATCTCAAATGGCCACGGCCATTAATATCAATGACACTATGACCTACCGTTGATTCCATTGGAGCGAAAGCTGAGCCAAAGCGTTTAACACCAGCTCGTTCTTCACCTAGAGCCTT
The DNA here is from genome assembly GCA_037142055.1 of Candidatus Omnitrophota bacterium. GTDB lineage: Bacteria > Omnitrophota > Gorgyraeia > Zapsychrales > Fredricksoniimonadaceae > JACQCF01. The sequence continues at coordinate 3,366 of JBAXBI010000063.1, forward strand.
ACTAAAAGCCTTTCCTAAAGCAATACCAATATCTTCATTAGTATGGTGAATATCTATATGAGTATCTCCCTTGACAGACAACTCCAAGTCGAAATAACCATGAAACGCGAATAATTCAAGCATGTGGGTTAAAAGACCATTGGGCGTGTTGATTTTGGATTTACCCGTACCGTCAACATTGACAAACCCTTCGATTTGAGTTTCATTTGTTTTACGTTGAATAGCTGCTGTGCGTTGTGTCATGATTTAAACCTCACATTAACGGACTCCGCGTGTTTAACTAAACCTTCTAAAGTAGCCACTCTCTCAACTGGTTCACGTACTCGCTCTAAAGCCTTCTTAGAATAAAAGATAATATGGCTGGTCTTTGTAAAATCGGAAAGTAAAAGACCAGAGAAGAATTTAGCTGTCCCCATGGTTGGTAATACGTGACTTGGACCCGCTGCATAATCGCCTAAAGCCGTTGGACTATAGGGTCCTAAGAAAATAGCACCCGCATGTTTAATCTTCTTTGCGATACTAACTGCATTACTAGTTACAATCTGCAAATGTTCCGGCGCTATTTTATTGGCAATTTCAACGGCTTCATCCATATTCTTACAATAAACACAATAGCCGTTGCTGATTCTCTGGCGCACTTGTGTAATCAACTGCTTCGAAGTGCTAATTAGAATAGACATCCCTCCAACGTGCTCCATCTGAGCTTCTAAATCGGCAACAACATAATCTACATTACTATGACGGGTTGCAATCACAACTAGTTCTGTCGGGCCAGCCAACATATCGATATCCACATACCCAAATAATTGCCGTTTAGCCTCGGTTACATACATATTCCCGGGTCCGATAATCTTATCAACTTTCGCAATGGTCTTTGTTCCTAAAGCTAAAGCAGCAATAGCCTGTGCTCCACCTAACTTATAAATCTCAGAAACCTTCAAAAGATTGGCCACGGCTAAAATATATGGATTCACCTGACCTTGCTTATTAGGTGGGGTTACAATCACAATACGTTTAACCCCAGCGACGATTGCTGGTACTGCTGTCATATAAACAGAAGAGATAAGTGGTGCTGTACCGGCTGGAATATAAATTCCTACTGATTCAAGCGGTTTGATTTCTTCCTTTAGGAGAACACCCTCTCGCCCTTTAACTTTTCCAGGTTTCTTCAGTTGCTTCTTGTAAAAGGTCTCTACGTTGCTAATGATAGTTTTTAAATGCCCCACAAAATCCGGTGTAATATTCTGATAGGCGCTAGAAATTTCTGCTTCAGCCACTCTTAACTGACGTGCTGTAAGCTTTACACCATCGAAGCGACGAGTGTATTTAAGCAGCGCATCATCACCGTTGAGACGAACATCATCAATAATGGTACGAACTTTTTCTTCTACATGTTTCTTACGAAGACCAAGATGACGATTATAAAGCTTTTCAATGTTTTGACCTGTTTGCTTGATTAATTTCATACGATAACCATGTCCTTAGCTTGTGCTATAGCAGATTCTATTTTCTGCGGTTGTTTGCTTCCAGCCTGTGCCAATTGAGGCTTCCCACCTCCACTGGCACCAAAAAGTGGCGCCATACGATTGACGATCTCATTAGCTTTAATCCCACGAGCGACTAAATCATCCGTCACTGAGACAATTAAGGATGCGTCCTCTATGCATCTTGCTCCTAGAATAAATACCCCAGAGGGCATTTTCTGCTTTAGTAAGTCTGAAAGCTTACGCAACATCCCTATATCAACACCTTCCAAACAACGATTGATGATACTGATGCCTTGAATTTGAATAGCACCATTAATAATTTCATCAACAGAAGACTTAATTTTCTCAAAATTGGCATTCTGTTTTTCTTTTTCTAAAATCTTTAGCTGTTGGGCTTGTTCTTTAGCAAGAGCCTCCTGCTGCTTCTTCTTTAGAACATCATCAACCGCATCCTTTCCCGTGACAGCCTCCACCCGGCGAATACCTTGAGCAACAGAACCTTCTGAAACAATTTTTACGGCTTCAATAACATCTGTTGAAGTTACATGAGTTCCTCCACAAAATTCTCGAGAATAACCGCCAATAGAAACAACCCTCACTGTTTGCCCATATTTCTCAGCAAAAAAAGCTAAGGCCCCTCGCTTCTTGGCTTCTTCTAAGGGAAGAACTTCTGTGATAACCTGATCTGAGCTAGATATAAATTGAGCCAAACAGTTTTCAATCTTTTGAATTTCCTCAGGTTTCACTCCCGTTGGATGCGTAAAGTCGAAACGTAAACGGCCTTCTTCGACCAAGGAACCCTGTTGCTTAATATGAGCTCCTAAGGTTTCACGCAGGGCTGATTGCAACAAATGCGTCGCTGTATGATTACGCATAATAGATAAACGTCTTTGTTCATCGATTGCGGCATCAACGCTATCGCCAGTATTTATACTTCCTTGCTCGATAACAGCAGAATGAAGATAGATATCATTAATCTTTTGAGTATCAAGGATTCTTAATTTAGCTTGAGTCGTTGATAAATAACCTGTATCTCCTACCTGACCACCGGTTTCAGCATAAAAGGGTGTTTTATCTAAAATAATTTGCACTTGTTGCCCTTCACTTGCAGAAACCAACTCTAAAGAGCCTTCGATAATCTTCAAAACCTTAGATTGAGCTTTTGTGTTTTCATATCCTATGAATTCCGTCTTAGGCATATTCAAAGCAAAATTCTGGTCAGCATAAACCTCGCCTGTCATCTTACTGCCGGCACGAGAACGATTCTTTTGTTCTTCCATTTTAATTTCAAAACTTGTAATCGCCTGATCCAAAACATCTTTAGAGATACCTACTTCCGAGGCCACACCAAGGATAGTCGATAAGGTCAATCCATGGGTATCTCGATACAAAAAGAACACCACCCCTAGCTCCTGAGCGTCTGTTTTAATTATTACCATTTTTTCTTTTAACTCAGGCACACGTTCTTTTCGAACCTTCATAAAAGCTTCTTCAATACGCTGAACCAACGCCTTGATTTCTGCAATTTTTGTAACCAACTCAGGATACGGCAACTTCAATACGTCAACAACAACATCGACAAAGGTATGAATCACTGGCTTAGTGATTCCTGCACGAATGGCTAAATCTGTTGTATCAACGATCAACTTGCGCAAGACATACCCACGTCCCTCGTTAGAAGGCATAACACCATCGCAAATTCCAATTGTAATCGCCCGTATATGATCCGCTATGATACGAAATTCACTCTCAGACAGTAGAGCATTATTGAATTTAAAAGCATCTTTAACAACTTTTAAGATCGCACTAAAATTATCCGTCTCATAATTACTCTTTTTACCCTGAACTACTGCTGCCAGACGCTCTAGCCCCATCCCCGTATCAATATTCTTAGCCGGTAATGGTTCTAAAACACCCCCCTCTTTTCGATTAAATTGGGTAAACACTAAATTCCAAACTTCAGAGAAACGCCCACAAGAACAATCAGGATCACATTTATCCCCATTAGGACATTTATCGTTAACACCATAATCGTAAAAAATTTCAGAACAAGGACCACAAGGACCATTAGGACCATTGAGCTTAGCATTAGACGGCCAGAAATTACTCTTATCGCCTAACTTAACAATCCTATCAGCGGGGATCTTGACTTCCTTTAGCCATATCCCATAAGCTTCTTCATCGTCTTTATAAACAGAAACCCAAAGTCTATCCTTAGGGATATCAAGTTCCTTTGTTAAAAACTCCCATGCCCAATGAATAGCATCATTCTTAAAATAATCACCAAAAGAAAAATTACCGAGCATTTCAAAGAAAGTGTGGTGAAAATCTGTTTTACCAACAACATCCAAATCGTCGGTGCGCAAACATTTCTGACAAGTGGAAGCTTTAGTAAAACCATCAATACGACCTAAGAATTGTGGTTTAAACTG
>JBAXBI010000064.1:0-7237 GCA_037142055.1 Candidatus Omnitrophota bacterium
GGTAAGCCACTAGAACCGCATATGCTAGAGGCCGTTTTTCCTAAGAGCCTAATCGAACAGGAAATCAGTCGTAAACGTTGGATCGACATTCCTCCAGAGGTAGCTTCAATTCTTTACCGTTGGCGACCTTCACCGCTGCGTCGGGCCATACATCTTGAGAAGTTTCTTAAAACGCCGGCTAAGATTTATTATAAAGACGAAAGTGGCTCGCCTTCAGGTAGTCATAAGACCAATACATCCGTTGCACAAGCTTGGTATAACAAACAGGCTGGCATAAAGAAATTAACAACAGAAACTGGTGCCGGGCAATGGGGGACCGCGTTGTCGTTTGCATGTCATATTTTAGGGCTTGAGTGTAAGATTTATATGGTGCGTGTTAGTTTTGACCAAAAGCCCATGCGTAAGATTATGATGCAGGTTTGGAATGGGAAGTGTGTGGCAAGTCCATCCAACCAAACAAAGGCTGGTCGAGATATTTTAGCTCGAATGCCCAATACGCCAGGGAGTTTAGGGATTGCTATCAGTGAAGCGATCGAGGAGGCTGTTTCAGATAAGACAGGGAAGACTCGTTATGCTTTAGGAAGCGTGCTTAATCATGTCCTGCTGCACCAGACTATCATAGGCCTAGAGGCTAAGAAACAGCTTAAGAAAATTGGCATAAAGAAACCGGATATCGTCATTGGCTGTGCTGGTGGAGGAAGTAATTTTGCTGGGTTAGCCTTTCCATTTACCTATGACAAAATTCATGGGGAGAAGATTGAGATTATTCCAGTTGAGTCCCAGGCTTGTCCTAAGATGACTAAGGGAAGGTTTGCTTACGACTTTGGTGATGTGGCAGGCATGACGCCACTTCTTCCAATGCATACGCTAGGCCATCAGTTTATTCCACCTGCCATTCATGCAGGGGGATTGCGTTATCATGGGATGGCGCCATTAGTTAGCCAAGCCATTGTCGAGGGACTGATGCGGCCGCATGCGGTCGATCAATTGCATAGCTATCAAGCGGCCATTTTGTGGGCTCGTACCGAAGGTTCTGTCATTGCACCAGAGACCAGTAATGCTCTAGCTTGCGTCATTGAAGAGGCCAATAAAGCTAGACGCGAAGGTAAAGAAAAAGTTATTCTATTTAATTTAAGCGGTCATGGCCTTTTGGATTTAGCAGGCTACGAAAAATATCTAAACGGGCATCTGGAAAGTTCTCAGGTGTCAACTAAGAGCATTGAAGACTCTCTTGAACACATTAAGCATTTTCAAAAAGCTTCTAAGCGAAAGTCAGGGAAGTGGTAGAAATTTAAAGAATTTTAATTTTTCGCTTGTTCATTACACTTTTTATTGCACAATGGGTAAGCACAGAGTTTAAAATTTTTGTTTTCTAAGGAGCTTTGGTTATCTATAATAAGTTTATTCCTGCTCATTGGAACGTCTTAACTGTAGGTTTATGTAACAATTTCCGCTTTAAGTATTAATGAATTCTTCATATATTATAAAAATTTCTAAAGAATTAAATCTCCGAGAAAAGCAGATTATATCTGCGGCTGTATTATTGGATGAAGGCTCTACAGTGCCTTTTATTGCTCGCTATCGTAAAGAAGCCACCGGTGGATTAGATGAGGTTTCAATCACTCAAATACGCGACCGTCTACAGCAATTACAGGAACTGGATGATCGCCGTACGGCAATATTAGAATCTATTAATAAGCAGGGCAAGCTTACCGATGAATTAAAAGCTAAAATTGAAGCTGTCGAAACAATGACGGTTTTAGAAGATCTTTATTTGCCATATAAACCCAAACGCCGTACCAGAGCTACCATCGCTAAAGAAAAAGGTCTTGAGCCTTTGGCGCAGATTATCTTTGAACAGAAAGATGCTGTTGATCCAAAAACAGAGGCTGGGAAGTTTATTGAAGCGGAAAAACAAGTTAAGAGTATTGATGAGGCGTTAGCTGGAGCTAGGGACATCATTGCCGAATGGATTAATGAGGATGCGCCGGCAAGAGCAAAGATACGTCAGCTTTATCTGGAGCATGGTGTTTTTGAGTCAAAAGTTATCAAAGCTAAAGAAGAAGAAGGGGTTAAGTTTAAAGATTATTACGATTGGCAGGAGGCCGTGAAAACTGCGCCATCGCACCGTGTGCTGGCTATGCGCCGGGGTGAAAAGGAAGAGTTTCTTAACTTGCGAATACGCGTTGAAGAGTCTCAAGCGTTAGATATTTTAAAAGAAATTTTTATAAAGGCCGATAATTCCTGCAGTGGTCAGGTTTTAATGGCTTTAGAAGATGGTTTTAAACGCCTACTATCTTTGTCTATGGAGACAGAGATTAGATTGTTGACCAAGCAACAGGCAGACCAAGAAGCTATTAAGATTTTTGCAGATAATCTCCGTCAGCTTTTAATGGCCGCTCCACTAGGACAAAAGAGTGTTTTAGCTATTGATCCTGGTTATCGTACCGGATGTAAGGTGGTTTGCCTGAATGCTCAGGGCAAGCTTCTTAATAATACGGTTATTTATCTTATTAAAAGTGAAGCTGAACAAGAACAGGCGGCCGCTGTTATTAAGAAATTTTGCCAATTGTTTAATATTGATTGTATTGCCATTGGAAATGGTACGGCCAGCCGTGAAACCGACCAATTTGTCCGCAGCTTAAAATTATCTAATATTCAAATTATAATGGTTAATGAAAGTGGCGCGTCGATTTATTCAGCTTCAGACGTGGCCAGGGAAGAATTTCCTGATCATGATGTGACGGTGCGAGGAGCTGTTTCAATAGGCCGTCGTCTACAGGATCCCTTAGCTGAACTGGTTAAGATTGATCCTAAATCTATAGGAGTAGGACAATATCAACATGATGTAGACCAGGGCCTTTTGAAGAAAAGTTTGGATGAGATTGTTGCTAGTTGCGTTAACCAAGTAGGTGTGGAGATCAATACGGCCAGCAAGGAACTGTTGATGTATGTCTCAGGTTTGGGGCCTGCATTGGCTAAATCTGTCGTTGAGTATCGTAATGAACATGGAGCTTTTGGATCAAGAGATGATTTTAAAAAGGTTCCTAGGCTTTCAGGTAAAGCGTTTGAGCAAGCAGCTGGTTTCTTACGAATCCGTGGGGCTAGTCATCCGTTAGACAGTTCTGCGGTTCATCCGGAGAGTTATTATGTGGTTGATCAAATGGCTAAGGATGTAGGCTGCCCACTAGGTGATTTAATGGCGGATGATAAGCTGCGAAGTAAGATTCAACCTTCGAAATACGTAAGCGATAAAATAGGTCTTCCGACATTGATGGATATCTTAAGTGAATTAGCTAAGCCAGGTCGGGACCCGCGCGCACAATTTGATCCAGTGCAGTTTAAGGACGATGTGCAGACCATGGAAGATTTAACAATTGGTCTGAAGCTCAATGGCATTGTGACGAACGTTACTAAATTTGGAGCTTTTGTGGATATTGGCGTTCACCAAGACGGGCTTGTACATATCAGTGAGATTTCTGATAAATTTGTTTCTAATCCGGCCGACGTGCTGAAGGTTGGCCAAAAAGTATCGGTGGTTGTTCTTGAAGTGGATTTACCTAGAAAACGTATCTCTTTATCGATGCGCCAACCTCATCCAGGCCAGGGGCATAAACCACCACAGAAGGACGCTCCAGTTCGAGTATCATCTCCTGGCAAACCGACAGTGAACCGTGATTTTAAGGCTTCCAACCAGAGAAAACCACTTTACGACTTTTAGTTTGTAGGTGATAATAAATCCATTATGAAAATTGCCATTACTGGATCAACAGGCTTGATTGGTTCGTATCTAAGGGAATACTTTCATAAAAGTGGCCATCAAGTGAGTGTTATTTCTGATCACAAGGAATGGTTTGGGAAGGATTCCCATATTTCCTGGGATCTTAAGAATAATTATATAGATGTCGCGGCCTTAGAAGGCCATGATGTGATTATTCATTTAGCCGGGGCCAATATTAGTGCTCAAAGCTGGTCAGATTCGTATAAAAAGAAAATTCTGGGTAGTCGTATTAATAGTACAAAATTACTCCTTAAAACTATTCAGAAAATGGATCGTCGTCCTAAGATTTTCTTCTGTGCGTCCGCTGTAGGTTTTTATGGGAATTGTGATCCTCGGGAGATTGTTAATGAGAATTCTTCAGTAGGTTACGGTTTTTTGTCACAAGTTTGTCATGAATGGGAAAATGCCTGTGCGGATTTAGTGCTTTATGGTGTGCGTTTAGTTCATCTGCGTTTTGGGATGGTTTTAAGTAAGAAGGGTGGAGCGCTTACTAAAATGTTACCACCGTTTTATTTCTGTTTGGGAGGAAAGCTTGGATCGGGGCGGCAAAAGATGAGTTGGATCGCTCTTAATGAAATCCCACGAATTATAGACTTTATTATTACAAATGATGATATTAGTGGTCCTGTTAATGTCGTCACCCCTAACCCTGTAACCAATTGGCAATTTACCAAGATTTTAGGGAGCGTTATTCATCGCCCAACCATATTGCCCGTTCCGGCAGCTGTTGTGCGTTTTTTATTTGGTCAGATGGGGCAGTCTTTACTCCTAGATGGAGCTCATGTTGTGCCGGAGGCTTTAATCAAACAAGGATACAAGTTTGCCTACCCAGATCTAAAAGAGGCGTTGCAAAAGGTTATCAAGACGTAGTGGATTGTTTAGGAAGGCTTCATTGTCATTCCCGAATGTTTTTATCGGGAATCTAGTGCACTGGACCCCCGACTAAAACGTTCGGGGGTGACATCCTTTACGTAATAAAAGCTTTTTAATAGTTTTTGATTTTTGAAGAAAAATGTTATTATGACTTCTCTTGTAATAGCATTCGGGTTAATAAAGGGTTTTATTTATGTCATATCTTGTACTCGCTCGTAAATATCGTCCAGGGACTTTTGATGAAGTCCAAGGGCAGGAGCATATTACTAAGATTCTAAAGCAAGCCATTGAGGGCAAACGTATTGCCCATGCGTTTTTATTTTGTGGTCCAAGGGGAATCGGTAAAACCTCTTGTGCTCGTATTTTAGCTAAGTCTCTTAATTGTCAAGAGGGTCCAACCTTAAAACCCTGCGGGAATTGTTTCGCTTGTTCAGAGATCGTTAAAGGTAATAGCTTTGATGTGATTGAGATCGATGGAGCCTCTAACCGAGGCATTGATGAAATCCGCGCCCTTCGGGAAAATGTAAAGTTTGCCCCTACCTATGGGAAATATAAGATTTATATCGTTGATGAAGTGCATATGTTAACCAGTGAAGCTTTTAATGCGCTTCTTAAGACGTTAGAAGAACCGCCGCCGCATGTCATATTTATTTTTGCAACGACTGAAGCTAATAAGGTGCCCGCCACCATTCTTTCGCGTTGTCAACGTTTCGACTTTAAACGAATCTCATTGGAAGCCATCAGTGCTAATTTAAAAGAAATTAGCGTTAAAGAAGGTTTTAAAGTCCAAGAAGAAGCTCTTTTTGCTATTGCTAAAGCAGCGGGTGGAAGCATGCGGGATGCTTTAGGGGTTCTTGATCAATTAAGTGCCTTAGGTCAAGAAGGCGTTGAAACCTCTGATGTCTTTTCTATGTTGGGCATTGTGGAGATGGATTTGCTTTTTGCCCTGACTGATGCGCTTATTGATAAGAACTGTCCAGAGGCCATGGTGGTTTTAAATCAAATCATTGAGGCAGGGAAGGATTTGAAGCAGTTGGGAAAAGATTTAACCGAGCATTATCGTCATATGATGATTGCTAAAATCGGAGGCCCTCAACTTAATAATCTGATTGATTATCCTAAGAATGTTAAAGAGCGATTGTCTCTGCAGGCGCAGAGAACGTCTATTGGCAGTATTCTTAAAACTATTGAGCTTCTTATTGAAGCTCAGGAAACTTCCAGAGTCATGGAAACAATGCGTATGCCTTTGGAGGTTGCCTTTGCCAAGGTAACGCTCAGTCAATCGGCAGCACCAGCTCCTTCTGTTGCTGTAGCAGTGCCTACGGCTTCGACGGCACCTTTACCTGCGGTTGCTTTAGGCAATGTTATTAAAACAACAGTTCCTCCTGTTGTGGCAGTCAAACCTCAAGTGAAACCATCGTCATCATCTGCAGTGGCTCAGATGGAACCTGTTGTCGCTCAATTGAAGCCTATTATTTTCGATGGAGAAATTACTTTAACAAATATTCAACAGCAATGGAATGCTCTAACCCATGAAGTTTCAAGGTGCAAGATGTCTATAGCGACTTATTTGCAGGAAGCTAATCCGTGCTCTTTAAAAGAGGGGCTTTTAACGATTGGATTCTTAAAGGAACATCGCTTTGCTAAAGAAAGTTTAGAGTTTAAAGATAATACAGCTTTGGTTGAAAAGATTTTTAGTGAGAAATTAGGAACTACTATTCACATAAATTTTAAAATTATCGATGAATCTATTCCCAAAGAATCTCAGCCGATTGTTCAGGATGCTTTGCATATGTTTGGTGGAACAGTAGTAAAAGAATGGCATAGCGAGGCATAGGAGAGTAGAAGAGATTCCTTTATGTATCCCAAACTTATAGAAAATTTATTAGAGCAGTTAACTAAATTGCCTGGCATTGGTCGAAGAAGTGCTGAACGTATTATTTATTGGATGCTAAGTCAAAATGCAGTAGATATTAAGGGTTTGGCAAACGCCATCGTGCAGTTAAAAGAGGGACTGCGTTTTTGTAAGTCCTGTAATCATTTAACTGAAGGTGAATTATGCATGGTCTGTTCGGATACCAATCGAGATCGAACAATCATTTGTGTAGTAGAAAGCCCTAAAGATCTTTTGGCTATTGAACGAACGGGAAGTTTCAAAGGAATTTATTATGTCCTTTTGGGAAACATTTCTCCTTCGGAAGGACGTGGACCAGACGATTTAAATTTGCCGAAGCTTATTGGTCGAATTAAGCAGGAATTAATTCAAGAAGTAGTCATTGCCACCGACCCTGATACCGAAGGTGAAATGACGGCCTTATATATCAGTCAGCAATTGAGGTCATTAGGAATTAAGATTAGTCGGATAGGTTTAGGGATACCCATGGGTAGTGCTGTTGAGTATGTAGATTTATCAACTTTGACAATGTCCCTGAATTCTCGCAGACCCGTTGACTTCTAAAAGTTTTTTAGTATAATACGGAATACTTTTGTTCTTTAAGTGATTAATTTATTCCCCTGTAGCTCAGTCGGTAGAGCAATTGGCTGTTAACCAATGGGTCCGAGGTTCGAGCCCTCGCGGGGGAG
>JBAXBI010000065.1:0-7170 GCA_037142055.1 Candidatus Omnitrophota bacterium
GGCATAGTTTGGACAGAGATATAACGGCTTAACCCCTCCTGACGTATGGATGTGATCATCTCCTTAAGTCTTGGGAAATCCATCAAGGGCTCCCCCCCAGAAAAAACAAATTCCGCCGGAGCAACAGGACGGATAAATTCTAAAAAATTTTCAAAAGTCTTTTGTGTAATCACCTGCTGCTGGGTCTTATATTTATAAAAACAATACCCACACCCCAAATTACAGCGATCAGTAAAAAACAACCAGACGTGATTAATGTTTTTTGTCATTTACCGTATTTCTTAATCCCTAAAGTAAGGTGTGTGCGTGTTAAAAATCGCAGAATATCGTTAATTGCCGCAGTGTTCATATATTCCTCACCCATCATGGTGTTTATCAACTTAAAACTGTGACCTACATATTCGCGGTAAAGTATTCGATCCTTTTGCTGACGCATCCGGTCATAAGCATCTTGGTAAAATGACAAAACCTTTGGCTTTACTTTCCCGTTTGTGGGATCCCAAAGATTAAATTCTATCCGTTTGTTTTCCGGCAGACAAAGGAATGGGTCTCCGCCTAAAAGATACCCCGGTGGATGAAGGCTTAAATCCATGACTCCAGGTCCTATCCATTCATTGTCCTCATTGGCATACATTACCCGACGATATTCTGGCCTTCGCGCTAACGCCAAATATTTTCTCTTGAAAAAAGCAACCATTTCAGCTGACCACGACATAAAAGCTGCAGGGGTTATATCCACATGAGGAATCCCCATTTTTTGAAGAAAATCTAGCCCTTGATCCATATACCTGACTTCTTGAGGATGAACTGTCATTGTACACCCGCAGGAAATTCCGGCTTTCAGACACATACTAATGTTATCTGTCAAACGCTTAAATGATGTAGATTTTAATCCACACCTGTGTTTTATCGTTTGTTCACTGCTACCATCAATACCAAACTCTAGACTAACCTTCCACCTACGAAACTTTTCAATCGAGGCTTGGTCGATCAACGAGCCATTGGTTTGAATATGCAACGATATGCCTTTAAAACGCCGGTGAGCTTCACTTAAGATACTAAAAAGTTTATCTTTGGCTAATAAAGGCTCCCCTCCCGAAAAAATTAGTGTGGCTGGGACTGTTTCTTCTCTCTCAAACAATAAAAAAAGCTGTTTAACAGCTTCTAATGATATATCCCGCCCATGCTTGTGCTTAAAAAAACAATAATCACAGCGTAAATTGCAACGCTCCGTCACATAAATCCACGTATCATGGACTTTAAATTTTCTCTTCTTCCTTGCGCGCGTCAATAAAATATTTAATTTTTCCATTCAATGTCCTAGGGATCTCCCCTTCATGTTTCCTTACTTCAATACACTTATCCACACCTAAAGCTCTCACCACAACCCCCGGCAAGGCTTCAAGACGCTTGAGCGGGCTGCCAACCACACTAATAATAAGTTTATCATAGTATTTCAGGCGATGCTTATCGATCACAAAGAAGAAGCGTGGGTGCCCAAGAAAGTCGTTAACTACACGAATCAATTCCTGTTTTAGAACAACAACACCATTTAACAACAAGCTATCCTCTGTCCGGCTAAGCACCATGATCCATAACGCCCCCTTGCGACGCACCAATTCTACCCGATCGCCTAAACGATAACGAATAAATGGCATACAGGTATTTTTCAAATCCGTCACCAACAGATCCCCCATCCCTGTTTCGAATACTTTTCCGGAATCATCGATTACCTCCAGTAGTAATCCGTCAGCCACAACCTTCATATATTCATCGTTGGGGTTAATTGCAATTGCCAAGCCGGAGACTTCCATGGCTCCATAATGATCATGGATATGTACGTTTCCCATATCCTCTATACGTTTGCGATAATCCGGCCATAAGGGCTCGCCATTGACCAAACAATAACAAATAGAATGTTTGCGACCCAATAAAGCAAAGAGGTCAAATAGCTGATTAGTATAAGCGTTAATCATCGAAGGTTTTAATAACTCAATAAGACGAGCAGCTTCAAGAACTTTATCCGGAGTGCTAATAGGGCCTAACGGAATTACCCCTGCTCCAGCAGCCTTAAAAGCAGCCTCCATCAGACGGCCACCGCTGTTGAGTTCATAGGCGCACAAATTTAAACACAATACACCCTCTTTAACGCCGACAAGACGATAAATCTTTACCAAACGACGCAAATGAGCTTCATATGCCTGCCGGGAATGGGCAATGATCATCCTGGATGAAGTCGACCCTGAAGTTGCCGTAACATTAAAGGCATCTTTAACCAGACCTTTCTCGGCAAAAACCTTAACATCATCCCTTCCTGATATGGGAATACGCCTAAAATCCTCCCAGGAACGAAAGCGTAACAGATATCGATGATCTCTCTTGGATAAGGCTTGAAGTATCTGTGAAAACTGTTTTAATGCCTGCGCATTAAACATATAACTGTCCTCCTTATGCTCCTGCTAATTTGGCTCTAAATAAAATCGAATTCAACGCTGGCGTTTTCACACCCACACGGCGGGCCTGACGGACAAGGGCCACCGTTATAAAATCAATCTCCGTTAGACGCTCTGCTGAAATATCCTGAACCATTGTTCCCCGGTGAGATATCCCTGCCAAATCCCCATCGCGAACCCTATGAATGAGCTTTAAAGGATCAAACGCAAGTCGTACTCCTAAAGCCTTAGCTACAGCTCGCCCTTCTTCAATTGCATGCCTCACTAATTTCCAAATTTCCGGATCCTTCTTTAGAAGATCATATCCTTGACCTGTCATAACAGGTAAAGGATTCATCACTGCACTAAAAATAAGTTTTGCCCAAATAGATCCGCTAGGATCACGGTATGCTTTTGCACCAATCCCAGCCTTACGAAAGAGACTGGCAAGCCGCGACGAACCATCCCCACCAATATACATATCTCCTCGATAAAACATTGTTACTTGGCTAGGACCTGTTACTTGACACGCCATGGTTGTCACCCCACGATAAATTTGGGATGTCTTAAAAAAACGCTTTGTCCAACGGATATCAAAAATCCCGTTTTGTGGAAAAAAAACATACTTTGATTTAAGTTCTGCTGCTTCTTCTGCGGCTTCTTGCAAATCCATAATCTTGGTTGCAAAAATTAGGATATCAATCTTAGCTCCTTGCAATTCTTTCAGTGAAGAGATTCCCCTAATCTTCACCTTTTGAGCATTCCCTTTTTCTTTGAAAATGAACCAACCTTTTATCAGCGCTCGAGAAATCATTGGATTTCGTTCGTACAGCGTTATAGTCGATTGATCTGCCAATAAAGCTGCTAGGCATTTCCCCAACGCACCGGCACCAATAATGACAATCCTAGGCATCACACCTCCATCACAGACCATTATCAACAATTTAGCAACGCTGTGCACAATAAACACGGTCGCCAATAGGGTTTTGAAACATCCATCACGTGGTTAAATTCTTTTCTTTCCACAGCGATCTGGTCAAACCTTTGAGATTTCAAATTGCCAAAATACAAAGGGTCTTTATCAATAGGCAATCCATTAACCGCACGAAAGGGATTATAACAACCGTAACAATCCCCATTGCCGTCAATAAATAAAACATTCCTATGCACGTCACAGGCATATTGCGTATGCTTGAAACCCTTACTGGCTTTCACACTAGACTTCTCAGAAAATGGCTTTAATCTCTCAATTAATTTCTCTGTTTTTCTTATAAAATCCATCAGGGAGGGATTTCCCAATAAAGACTTCTTACGGCTATTAATTCTCGCTAATAATAAAATTTTTTGTAATTCTTCATAATCAAAACCAAGGTATTCCGAGGCCTTAATATAGTTACGCGCATGCTGGTATGAAACCTCCATATGTCGATGGGCGCCTAACTCAGAGGCGAACAAACTATTCACCTTATCCGGAAAATAGAATGCATCCTTGAACGACTCTTTAGTCACCACATAATTAATGCCAAGCTTAATATCTAAATTCTTTGCCGCAACGGCTCTGACAACGTTCTTGATCAAAGCCACACAACGGTCAAAAGAAAACCCCAAAGGTGGCACATGAATCCTGGCCATTCCTTCTTTATCTAAAGCGTTTAAATTGATTGTTAATCTTTGTATTAAAGGTAATATTTTAATAATGGCTTTATCATTAAGAGCATTGGACAATAATTCGATCTGATAGCCTAATTTATGTGCTCTAGCTACCAACTTTGTGAAAGCTGGATTAAGCGTCGGTTCTCCGCGCCCTCCAATTTCTAGCTGCCTAAAACCCTGCGCATACGCTTCAGATAAAACCTTATACCAATCTTGCTCGCTCATGGAATCCTGTCTCTTCAACGGCTGCGTTTCTTTAACATAGCCATACATACAAAATCCGCATCGGTATTGGCACCCGTCATAAAGCGAAATCAACAATCTTTTGTTTTTTATAAACAGCCTCGTCATTGATTCCTTATTTTCAAAAAAACAAATATTCTTTCTATACTACAAAAATCATCTCACCCAAAAATAGAATTGCTGCTTCAAAATTGGCGCCCATTGCATACTAATATACTCTAGCCTCGACCCCGGGAATATCCGATAAAAATCAACAAATAACTTTGAAGCCTCCCGTTGATGATCAAATATTCTCAAATACGGGACAATCCTCCTTGTTTGAAAGCGCATATCCGTCCGTATAGAACGAGCCCCTTGAAAATATCTTACACAAAAAAGAAACTTTTCTGGAAGAAGCCCCTTCTGTCGTAAAATATCATAACATAGGATATCTTCTTTTAATAACACCTCAGAAAAGTTGCCAAACAATTGTTCCAAACGAAAAGGGCCAAAATAAACTTTAATCATTGCCCGCCCTTCACGATCCCAATCGATCCCTGAAAACTCCACCTTCTTAAACCGCTCCCAATCTTTCCTGAATTCAACATCCGGAATATTTAATACTGAAAATGATTGTTGAATGTGAGTAGACTTCCTTTTTTGAGACTGGAAACGCCCATAAGTATTATATATTTTGATTCGACAAATACCCAATCCGGATGGATAGTCGGCCAGACCAATCCCAAAACACTCATCCGTTGTGTTCTCATAAAGAAGATCTTGGAGAAACGAGATTTTATGATGACAGGCAGAGATCCATCTTAAAACATCTTGCCTGTAAAGACGCATGATGGCCAATCGCATACTGTCGACCCTTATACCATTAATCAATTCACAGGAGATTTCAAAGCTTTCTTGCGGTGGTTTAGGAAGAGTTTCATAAACTCGTATATATTCAATAAAATCAGGGGAACAATTGCGACAAACCAAATTAAAAAACTTCTTTCTCAACTCCATAATCATATTCACAACATCCCTGAATTGAACTGAATTAAGAAAACCCTTTAATTGAAAAAATCTAGACACTTAATATTATTCACGAAAATCTTTTTGATCACAAGCTCACCTTTTAATGCCCCATCTGGTAATATAAATTCATTACCCATGTGTTACCGTACGCCATAAACAATGCGTTTCCCTCGCTATAATCCTGCCGTGGATCATATTCTTTGATATAACGGCTTCGCAATCGAAACAGAATCTTTTCACCAAACAAAACCCTAGAAAGTGCGACAAATTCGTGAATTCGACGAATTTCCCATTCGCCAAAATACTTCCATATCCCTCTAGAAAATACCACCAGTCCTGACTGTTGCAAATATCTCAATCCTTCCCCGCAGTGTTGATCTAGCGTTACTCCAAAACGCTGAAAAAAGAGTTTTTCATCTAGTTCGCTCATCAGAGCAAATATAGCATAGTGTGACATCACGTAATCAACATCTTGAACGCAAGCATCAACGCCTGTAAAGTCAGCCGTTGATCCTACTTGCCCCATACGATAAAAGGCTGCCCCAGGAATTTGTCCTAAGACAGAGGGCCCAATGGCTGCAACCGCCGCTCCAAGACGCAAATACACTTCTTCTTGATCTTCATCTCCTTCTCCATTTCGTGTATATGCCTCTAGTCCTTTACGACGGAAGCCTGCGCCTTGAAGAATCAATGCCGCTGCTTTCATCATGCAATCACGCCTTTTAAAGAACATAGGAAAGGATTCTCCAGGACCACATAGCCCCTTCATTGATGATTTGCAATAAGGATAAACATGCACAATGTTTGCCCCTTCATTGATAACAAACTCTAGATCATTTATAAATCCTTTGATAGTCTGTCCTGGAAGTCCAGCTATAAGATCAACATTCACATGAGGAACCTTAGCTTTTCGAGCTGAATGTAAACACCATAATACTTTCTTCTTAGTTTGAGAACGGGAAACTAATTTTAAAACCTTTTCCTCCAATGACTCCACCCCTATACTCAAACGATAAAGTCCTCTGCTAGATAATAACGCCAATTTTGATGCTGTCCAAGAAGAAGGGTTAGCTTCAAATAAAATCTTACGGTCACGAGCAGGAAAAGCCTTATCACCCCCATCAAGAATAGCTGTTAGATGTCGCTCGTTTAGAATCGAAGGAGTTCCCCCACCAAAACAAATCAAAGAGGTATTCATACCTTTATAAATTGGAGCAAGAACCATCATCTGGCGCGTCAAAGCTTTAATATATACATCAATATCTGAATGTCTGCGTAACAAAATCTTTTCGCAATGACAAAACGTACATAATCGCCCACAGAACGGAACATGAACATACAACAAGGCTTTATTAACTGACTGTACAAAAACATTTTTTCGACGCGCCGTACTTACCATTCTCGCTACTGCATTCCATGTTGAAGGACGGAGAAAAGCACCAATTAAAGAATCTTCAAATTTAGGCGGATAAATTTTATTGAGGAAAAATAAAAAATTACGCTTATCGAAACTGTTACCGGTCATATTCTTTCCAATTTTCTCGACAACACTATAAGAATATAGAAATTTAAAACCAATTCTTTAATAAACATTTCCTTTATAATACAACATCATCAAGAAATCGTCAGTATAGGTATTAAGAAGAGACTTCCCTTTGCTGTAATCACGCCGTGGATTATACCAATTTATAAACCGCTCTCGCAGACGTTGCAGAAGATCTTCGCCAAATAAGACTCTTGAAAGTGCAACAAATTCACGAATCCGTAGGATTTCCCATTTTCCTGTGAATTTCCATATCCCTTTAGAAAAAGAAACCAAGCCTAACTGTTGCAA
>JBAXBI010000066.1:0-7073 GCA_037142055.1 Candidatus Omnitrophota bacterium
TGAGAAACTTATTACCTTAAAATCTTCTGTTTAGTCGTCGCATTTAAAGTATGCCCTATAAAATAGCCCGTGTCAACCGTCGAAACTCAACAAAACGCTAAAAAACCGCTTTCTTTCTACAATCGCTTTCAATATGAATTTCTACTTTCTTCCCTGTATAATCTTGGATATTTAAGTTGTTTACATTATTCGCTGCCATTTTTATTTCCTGGACATACCCAAAATTCTCTGCGCAGAGCAACCTAACCTCAAGAACCTTCTTTTTTCGTTCTTCAAATCCTGGTAGAAGTAAAATTTCCTCAAGAGTAAAAGGCGAAAATCCTGATGGAAAAAACATCATTGCTCGTTCTTTAAGCCGATTCTTAATCCATTGTCCCTGGTCTATAATAGTCTCTTTAAGATCGATGTTTACAGAAGACAAAATAAACGTATTTAATGGGTGCCTCTGTGTGTATATTTGTTTGATTTCTTCATAGGAGACTAACCTCATATTAGTTATAAGTAACATGTTTTCATTTCTTATAACTCTTAAGGAAACATCTTTATTAGCTTTGTCTTTTAGAGGGGTTTTCCAAATTAATTCTTTCTCAGGGACATCCACAGCCCATTGAAACTCTTTACAATCAGATGAAACCCCAAGGATAAATTGACGTTTATGGGCTAACGGTAAATTAAACTCTGACAAACCCTGGTTATTAACCCCCAACAAGGAAACCTTTTTGAAGTTTTTTCCAGGCAAATTTTCTAGAGCGGATATAAAATCATATCCAGTGGTGGTAAAATCGGCCAGTCCATATTCCCGTATTACCAAGGGTTTAATATTGTTAAGTAAAAAATCCGGAATCTCGCAAGCTACTCTTTCAACAGCTGCAGACAGATATGCTTGAGTTGCGATTTCTGCAGATAATTTCTGGAATCTGCAATCTATAAAGAAAGTGTTGTTATCTTGTAGTTCGATTCTTATACCCTGAGCTCTTTGAATTAAATACTCCCACTCAACTCTTAAATAATTATTGTTTATAGAGTCAATTTCATCAAAATTATTTATTCCCATTATTGGTTTTAATGACAAATCCCACCATGCACTTTTAAGAAAAACATTACCCCCTGAAGGAAAGGTTTCAATTTGTTCTAATGGCAGGGGCGTATCGATAACGGTTGGTAACTTATCATCAACTAGAGTAACCTCTTTATTGCTATCCGACTGTTCTTTTATAAAAGGTTTTGTGTCTATCTCAACTGTAGATTTAATGACAAAGGGTTCTAATGATTTAGAAATTTGAGCTTTTTTTTCAAGGGGAATTTGAAACTTTTCTTTGGGCTTATGCGTACGAGGAACTATGACATGCGCTTGTTTAAGCAATTCGTGAACTGATGATTTTGAAACCTGTTGACCAAATTTAACTGAAACCATCCCAGCTAGTTTCTGACAACTAATCCGTAAATCATTTCGCTTTTGCTCAATGATAAAAGAAGAGATTTCTGGGGTTAATTTATAGACAACGCCCATAGTATTTACCGAAAAATTCTTTTCCTTTATTTTTTTTCACTTGGATTTCTATCTCAAGCAGATACGGCTAATCGATCTCCTACTTGCGTATTTGTTGCCTCAATTGTCCCTTCTGGTAATTCAACAGCACAAACAGCTCTCCAGAAAATCGGTGAACATTCAAAAGGTTTGATCCTTTTAGAAAGACCTATAACTTTATTTTCTTTATTGAGAAAAACAACATCAATTGTAAATTTCATAAAGAACATGTGGATACTGTTACATTCAGTAATAATGAGCGCCTCTTGCGCCTTCATTGAAGTTCTACCTAAAAGGCCTCTCATTCGTTTAAATGGTGTATTGGCGATCTCAACAGAATTAGCTAATAAAGTCTCTTTGGTGAGATTTGTGATTGGCATCGATTTTAATTGAAGGAAATTTACTACTTATAATAAATACTTAAGATGCTCTATGGATTAAATATTGCTTTGTTCAAAGGAATGCCCCGGGTCACAAAATCTTCGTAACATTTAGGCACAAAACCTGTAGGAACATACTCTCCCAAGATTTTTCCATCGGCGTTTATTCCACCATGTTTGAATATAAAAACATCTTTCATTTCAGGCGAACCTTCAATTAATTGACCTGTTAATTCGGAAATGGCGGTTATCCTTCGTGAACCATCGGAGAAACGTGAAATTTGAACAATAAGATTGATAGCGGAAGCTGCCATTTCATAAATCGCTCGAATGGGAAGCTCAATACCTGATAACAAAACCATCGACGTCAAACGAGAGAGAACGTCCCGCGGAGAATTAGCGTGTAAGGTTGTCAGAGATCCGTCATGTCCAGTATTCATCGCTTGCAACATATCTAGTACTTCTGGACCACGACACTCTCCGATGATAATGCGGTCAGGTCTCATACGTAAAGTATTAACAAAAAGATCCCTGATAGCAATTCTTCCTTTTCCTTCGATGTTTGACGGACGAGATTCTAACCGTGCCCAATGTGTCTTATTCAAACGTAATTCCGCCGCATCTTCGATCGTAATAATACGTTCATTATCCGGAATAAATTGAGAAACAATGTTTAAAAGAGTGGTCTTTCCCGCACCTGTTCCCCCTGAGACGATCATATTTTTTCTTCCGATAACGCAGGCATTTAGGAAATCTGCCATTGATTGAGAAAGGCTCTTGAAATTAAGAAGGTCTTCAATCGTATATCTATCTTGCGAAAACTTACGAATGGTAATCATTGGACCATTTAAAGATAACGGCGGAATAATCGCATTAATACGAGAACCATCAGGTAGACGGGCATCGACCATCGGGGTTGATTCATCAATACGACGCCCTAAAGGAGCAATAATACGATCGATGGTAGCACGAACTTGTTCGTTGGAAATAAAATGTTTGTTGGTTAAAATGATTTTTCCGTTCTTCTCAACAAAAATATCATCTTTATTGTTAACCATGATATCTGTAACATCCCCGTCTGCCAAAAAATCTTCTAAAGGTCCTAGACCTACCGCTTCATTGACAATCTCCCGCACCAAACGAGATCTTTCTTCGTGGGAAGATATAATTGAGCCTGATGCCTCTGTTAAAAGGTCTGTGACTACTTTTTCTGCTGTTTTACGAATATTGGACGCTTGCTGAATATCAGTTAAAACTTCTGTCGATATCTTTTTAATATTCATTCTCTCAACGAGTTTATGATGAATAACCCTCTTTAATTTAATAACATCATCTTCTTCCTTCTTATACACTTTTTCAGTCGATGACATAGTCCCTGGAGAAATTCCAAATTTCTCCCAAAATTCATTACCTTTGGGGGCGACTCCATCAACCGTCCGGACTTTGATGATATCTGAGGATGGCACAAAAACATCTTGCGATTGTAATTTATCTGCTAATTCAAAGAAAACTTCCGAAACGCGCGCTTTAGGACTGTCAATAACACAGGGGATTCCTCTGTTTAAGGCGACGCCTACCGTTCTACCGTCTGATGGAAGCAAGGATAGCATATCACATGAGAGTACCGACTGCACTTCTTGCCAAGCCACCCCTCCGCGACTTTCTGCTCGATTTAATATGAGCTTGGACATCTTTAAGGGGAAATGCAGACTTTGGAGGATGTCTAAACTATTTTTAGCTTGATAAACCGATAAAATATCAGGAGTTATCACAAGTAATATAAGGTTCGTGTTATCTAAAACAGTAATCAGGGTTTCACTGAAGATTTTATCCGCATCGATAATAATATAGTCATAAAGAGCTGCTGCCTTCTTAAAAAAAGGACGAATGTTATCAGCAGTAATATGTCCTACTTGACGAAGATGATTGACTGCAGGAAGAAAATCTAGTCCACTCGAATGAGGGGTGACAAACTTCTTAATGGCTTGATTATTATCATCTTTCTCTAATGCAGAGAGAAGATCTACCATGGAATGGGTTGGGGTTAGATTAAACATGCGGGCCATGTTTTGGCCTGCCTGAAGGTCTAAATCAACTGCTAATACCTTCTTCCCCTTAAGGGTTAACGCAGCAGCCGTATTAACAGAGACGAAGGTTTTACCAACCCCTCCTTTGTTGCTAAAAACTGTGATTATTTTACAGGACATCTTTTTTAAATCTCATTGTTCGTTTATTGTATTTCTTTAAAGTCTCTATTTAATACCATGCAAAATTTTCTTGTCAAAGCTCAAGAATACACGACGAGAAACGAATAAAAAACCGCGGACAATTGTAATATTGTACCACGGTTTTATTTTTTGTCATTATTGTTGTTCTTTAATCCTTCACTCACCTTTTAGAATTTCTTCTTTAAATGAAAATTAAAGTTTTAGTATGAAGCCACTACTGTTTGAGTACTATCCTTGGTAACTTCTCTCTGATTATAAACAATTGGAACTGTTACCACCAAATCGTCACGATTCATTTCATCGGGAAAAGATGTAAAAGGAGCTACAATTTTTGCAGTGTTAAGTGCATCTTTATCAAAAACATCATGCCCAGAACTTTCTAAAAGATCGCAATCAGCCAATGAACCATCTTTAAGAATACGCAATCTTAACTTAACTGTTCCTTCCCAATTGTTCTTCAGCGCTTCATACGGATATGAAATTGCTTGTGAAATTCTCATTTGGAGATTTCTCACATACGGCAAGATTACTGCGTCTGAAACATTAACCGCTGGCATTATAACTGGCCTTAAAATAGTTTTTGTTTCAGTTCTAGGAGCCTTATTAACCTCTTTAGGTTTATTCAACAATGATTCTCTTTCAAAGCTATTTTCTACTTCACTATTAAAATTCTCAATTCGTTTTGAAGGCATTTTAATCTGATCATCCACAAATTTTCTAGATTTTATAATTCTAGCTGTTAGGATAATGACCATTTCTGTATCCTGAGTTGGTGTACTTCGACTTCTAAATAAAGAACCTAAGACTGGAATATTTCCCAAAAATGCTACCTTTCGAACATTATTAGTGTCTGAATGTTTAATAAATCCCGCCAAAGCTATTGTTTCCCGATCTTGTAAAAATAACTCCGTCTGAGCTTGACTGGTTCTAAATCCTACGTTTCCTTGAAGGTCTTTAGTAGAAGTATCAATATCACTTACTTGAACATTTAGCGTTATATCAATATTCTTATCTTTTATTGTTGGCGTGATTGTCATGTTAACGCCATATTGTTTATACGAAATGCTATTTTGAGTTGTTGTTCCTCCACTTGAAACTGTTGTAGTTGAAATAGGGATCTCCCCACCAACTAAGAAGCTTGCTTCTTTACCACGTTTAACAGTTAAGCGCGGTCTTGATATAACTCTACCTTTATTATCATTAATTAAGGCATTAACTTGAGCCGAAAAAGCAGATGATAAAGTAGCTCTCTCTATTTTCCCTACCTTAAAAAAATCTGATGAAGAAGGCGGAACTTCTATGAACTGCGGGAAAAACTTCCCATCAGAAGTATTCGTCACCGTTGATGGTGTTAATGTTGCCTTTCCTGTATACCAATCAATCCCCAAGGTTTTATCGAATGCGGTGTCTAGTTCTAAAATCTGCGCGTCGATTTCGATCATATCATCGATGGGTTCAACCTTAACTAAATTAATAATTCTGTCGCTTAATGGCTCTATTAGTTTTTCTAATAAATCCTTATTTTGTTTTGAAACTTCCCCAGATATTACGATTTTTCCTTCATACGCACTTTTCTCAATTAAAATCCCTTTTATTTGAGCTTTACTTAATATTTCTTCCATGCGGATTTTTAAATTGTTTAAATCTTCAATTGCCACACGAACTGTGATTCCTCTTTTACCGCCGTCATCCCATACAAAGACTTCTGTTTGTCCAGCTCTTTTCCCAACTACAAACACTTTATCTGATTTTGCATCAGAAATATCTATAATTTCCGGATTAGTCACCGCGATTCTGCTTAAATTTTTTGTTTCGATAATCTGAACATCCCCGACGACAAGATTAATAATCTCGTTGTTTTTTGCAACAGCTGCTTGTCCCTCCGCATTCTGGGATTCCTCTGGCTTAAGGCCGCTTTGATCAGCCGCTTGTTCTTGTGCTAGGGCTGGCAAATAAGGCATATTAGAAACTACTAATGCACTCATCGTCAAAACGCTTAATGATTTAAATAAAAATTTCTTCATATATTAAAGCTCCTTGCCCCCACGGAAAATCTGAATGTAAGGCTTTTGTTCAGGCTGCTCCTTTTTTACTTCTTCATCTTCAGGGACATCAAATGAAGATCCCTGATTTTGAAGAACATAATCTGCCAGAGTCTTCCAAGTAGAAGCCTTAACTGTTTGCTTGTCATTTTCATTAGACGATCTCAAAGCTAGTTCCAACTTACCATTTTTGTTGGCAAAAGCTAAAAGCCCTGCTTCTTGTGGGTCCACTGCAAAAGTTACCTTTAAAGAGGGGGAGGATTGTTGTTCATCATAAGCCCCTGGTTCCTCTAAATTGGTATTAATTGCAAGCACCTGTAAATCCTGAAAAACCATTGCTGTTATTGTCTTGGTTGCTGTAGATGTTTCTTGAGGCACATTTAAATGTCCTATAACATCCACAAAATCACCTGCATTTAATAACCCGCCTACGGCAGCTAGAGAATCAATCATGACTGTCACGGCACGTTTACCCGCTGGAGTTTTTGCTGTTAAGAAGGTTGCTGCTCTTTTTTTAGCCGCCATCTGCATTTGTTGTTGCTGCGCCGCTGCTTGTTGTTGAGCCGCTTTTGCAGCTGCGGCTGCCTGCTGTAAGGCCTGTTGCATAGCTTGTTGCTGCTCTGTACGTGTACGGTTTATTTCTTCCTGAAGCTGGGCCATTTGCTGTTGGCTTTGCTCTCTATCTTGTCTTTGTTGTGCGGCGTATTTTTCACTAAGTATTTGTGTCTGGCTTGTAATTTTATCGGTGACATATTTACTAGTTAAGACTGTTGCACCGATACCAGCAACGACCGCGACGGCAATCAAAAAAATTTGCCTTTTATTCTCCATGGCCATAAGATTACCTCCGCTCTTTTTAAGGCTGCTTATTCTCGCTAAGCCCTAAGAGCTCTTT
>JBAXBI010000067.1:0-6951 GCA_037142055.1 Candidatus Omnitrophota bacterium
AAACCAATCTTAAGGAGGTTTGTATGAAAGCGGTAAAATTATTATCTGTATTTATTTTTGGTATTTTATTAACTAGCTCAGCTTATGCTAAAGATTTAAAAATCGCTTATGTTGAATTAGGCGGAGTTTTTAATAATTATCAGAAAACTAAAGATTATGATGTTACCTTACAAAAAGAAAGTCAAGATGCCCAAAAGCAAATTGAACAGATGATTAGTAAGATTCGAGATGATCAAGGTAAGTTGGCTTTATTAAAAGAAGATGAAAAACAAAAGTTACAAACCAGCATTGATAAAGCTAAGTTGGATTTGCTTGATTTCCAGAAGCAAAAAAGAACAGAATTAGCTAAAAAATTTGAGGATATGAGGAATCAAATCGTTTTAGAAATTGAGAAAATTGTCAGTGATATAGCCAAGAAAGAATCCTATACATATATTTTTAATGATACTGCTATTCTTTATGCAGATAAGGAAACGAATATCACTGCACAGGTTTTAAAAGTTCTTAACGATAGTTATCCTGCCAAGAAGTAGTTTAAAATATGCGGATTACTATTACTGATATTGCACAGTTAGTTCAGGGAGAGCTCATCGGAAGTGGCCATGTTGAGCTTACAGGATGCGCTGGTTTAAAAGAAGCTAAAGCAGGAGACTTATCCTTCTTAGCTAATCCTAAATATGAGCCACTGACCAAAGAAAGCAAAGCGAGTGCTATTCTTATTCCTCGAAGTGTTTCTTTGCCAGGAAAGACTGTCATCAGGGTAGATCACCCATCGTTAGCATTCTCAAAAGTTATTGAACATTTCCTAAAGGATACCCCAGCTTTAATCGCTGAAGGTATTCATCCAACAGCTGTGATTGCTCAAGGGGCAAATGTTGGAAAAGGTGTAGCTATTGGGCCGTATGTTGTTGTTGAGCCTGGAGCAGTTATAGGAGAGAATACAAAGATTTATGCCCATAGTTATATTGGCCATGGGACAAAGGTTGGAAATAACTGTCTAATTTATCCTCAAGTCACCTTACGTGAGAATATTTTAATTGGAAACAATGTAATTATTCATTCAGGAACAGTGATTGGTTCTGATGGGTATGGTTTTGTTACAGTTGATGGTAAGCATATGAAAATCCCTCAAGTAGGGACGGTGGTAATTGAAGATGATGTGGAAATTGGCGCTAATGTTGCCATTGATCGTTCAAGATTTGATAAAACAGTTGTAGGCGAAGGGACTAAAATTGATAATTTAGTGCATATTGCACATAATGTTGTTATAGGAAAACATTGTTTAATTATTGCTCAAGTGGGCATTTCAGGAAGCTCTACAATCGGCAATCATGTGATTTTAGCCGGACAAGTAGGAGTGGTGGGGCACTTAACCATTGGTGATGGGGCTATTGTCGCGGCTCAATCAGGAGTAAGTAAATCTATAGAAGCCGGTAAACAGGTTTTTGGTTCGCCAGCCCAACCAATCAGAGAAGCTTTTAAGACCAATGCACATATCCAAAGACTTGATCATTATGTGCAATTAATCCAAGATTTAAAGAAACGGGTTGAAGAGTTAGAGAATAAAAATGCAACAAACAATTAAAAATCCTGTAAAAATAACCGGAATTGGACTTCATACTGGTGAGAAAGCTACTCTTACATTAAAACCAGCTAAAGCTAATGAAGGGATCCTTTTTTGTCGTGTTGATTTACCTGGTAATCCAGTCGTAAAGTTAGAACCTGCCTCTGTAGTATTAGACCCTTCGGTTTCTAGATGTACTGCCATTGAGAATAATGGTGTACGTGTGATGACGGTGGAGCATTTGTTAGCAGCTCTTCATGGGGTAGGTATAGATAATCTATTCATTGAAATGACGGGACCAGAACTTCCCGGTTTAGACGGTAGTAGCTTAGAATATGTTAAAGCTTTAGAATCAGCTGGAATAGAAAATCTTAATGTACCTCGTCGTTATATAGAAATTTATGAGCCAATATTCATAGCTACTGATAAGTGTAGCATTATGATTGTTCCTTCAAAAGAATTTGAAATTTCATATACTCTAGACTATGATCATCCACTTTTGAAATCGCAGGAAGTTTCTTTTAATGTAAAAGAAGAAACGTTTTTGCAGGATATAGCTCCTGCACGTACATTTTGTCTTGAGAGTGAAGCGCAAGAAATTCGTTCCCGTGGATTGGGAAAGGGAGCTAATCATCTAAATACTCTTATTATTTCTGAAAACGGTCCTTTAGAAAATACTTTTCGTTTTGAGAATGAGTGTGCGCGGCATAAAGTTTTAGATATCGTTGGAGACCTTTTTTTGTTAGGATTAAGAATTCGTGGAAAGGTTTATGCCGTAAGAAGTGGGCATGCTTTAAATCGTGCTTTAGTTAGTAAAATCGATCAACAGCAAAGGAATCTGCATATGACAAAAGTTCAGAAAGTTTATGATATCGATGAAATTATGAAGATTTTGCCACATCGATATCCATTCTTATTAGTAGACCGCCTTTTGGAGATCGAACCAGGTAAAAAAGGTATTGGTATTAAGAATGTCACCATCAATGATGGATTCTTTCAAGGACATTTTCCAGCCAAACCTGTGATGCCAGGGGTTTTAATGGTGGAAGCTATGGCTCAGACGGCAGGTGTTGTTGTTTTGACAAGTGGTCAGCATCCTGGTAAAGTAGCATTATTTATGTCGATTGATAAAGTTAAATTTCGTAAGGTTGTTATCCCTGGAGATCAGTTGATTATGGAAGTGGAAATTATTAGGGATCGCGAAAGAACCGCGCAAGTTATAGGTGTAGGTAAAGTCGGTGGAGAAGTCGTGGTCGAAGCAGAGATGATGTTTTCTTATATGGACGCTTCTTATTTAAAGAAATCATAATTATGGCAAATCAAGTTCACGAGACCGCAGTTATAAGTGCTGATGCACAAATTGGTGAGGATGTAACAATAGGAGCCTATTCAGTCATTGAAGGTCCTGTCGTTATTGGAAATAATGTCACCATAGGACATCATTGTTTAGTGCAAGGGGCAACAACTTTAGGGGAAGGTTGTCAATTATTTACTGGGGCTGTTATAGGTTCTCCACCACAGGATAAGAAATATCACAAAAATGATAAGGTTTATTTACAAATTGGTAAAGATAACATCTTTCGTGAATATGTGACTGTTAATCCAGGTACTGTCGAAGGTGGTGGCGTAACTAGGATTGGTAATGGGAATTTGTTTATGGCTTGCTCCCATGTGGCGCACGATTGTGAGATTGGAAACGATTGTGTCTTGGCCAATTATGTCGGGCTTTCTGGCCATGTGACCATTGAAGACCGTGCGGTGATAGGCGGCCTTTCCGGTATCCATCAGTTTGCCAGGGTAGGATTTTTATCGATGATAGGCGGATGTTCTAAAGTCAATCAGGATGTTCCTCCTTTCTCGATGGTGGACGGTAATCCAGCTACTTTACGTGGGCTTAATGTGATTGGTTTAAAAAGGGCGAATTTAACCCATGAAGCTATGTTAGCGTTACGCCGTGCGTTTAAAATACTTTTTAATTCTGGTTTGGCCCGCAGTAATGCTGTCTGTCAGGTTAGAGAACAGTTGAATAATTGTCTAGAGGTCAATAGGGTTTTGGATTTTATTGAAGTTTCCAAACGTGGCATTTCTTAAAGTAGATTCAGACATGCCTTCTTCGAATAAAGTTATAGGTCTCATCGCAGGGAATAATCAATTTCCATTTCTTTTTGCTCGTGCCGCACGTGATCAGGGATTTAAGATCGTTGCAGCTGGGGTTATAGGAGACACCTCTTTATTCTTGCATTTCATGGTCGACAAATTTAAATATTTTAAAGTTGGAGAATTGGGTAAGCTTTTTGAGTATTTTAAGAAATTTGAGGTCAAAGACGTGATTATGGCAGGACAAGTCAATCCTGATAATCTTTTTAATCCCAGTGTTGTTTTTGATGGAGAGCTTCAGGATTTGGCAAATGCCCTAAGGGATAGAAAGACAGATACTATCTTTTCTGCCGTTGCTGATAGGCTGGCTAAAGAGGGAATGACTCTTCTGGATTCGACGTTTCTCCTTAAGAAATATTTAGCTCCTAAAGGGACCTTGACTAAGCGAGGGCCTACCCAAATAGAACTTGAAGATATTGCCTTTGGGGCTGATATTGCCAAACTCATGGGGGGAATTGATGTGGGTCAGACGGTTGTGGTTAAAGAAAAAGCGATCGTCGCTATTGAAGCTATGGAGGGGACGGATCGTACCATTGAGCGAGGAGGACTTATTGCTCATTTTGGAGCTGTTGTTGTCAAACAAAGTAAGCCTAAACAAGATTCCCGTTTTGATATCCCTGTCATTGGTCCTCGCACTATTGAAATAATGGTGAAGGTTAAGGCCGCTTGCTTGGCTATTGAAGCAGGAAAGACTCTTATTATCGACAAAGATCGTGTTGTTGAGTTAGCAAATAAATCTTCAATTTGTATAGTCTGCGCTTGATTTTTTACTTCCTACCTTTAGAATGAATTTATGGCGAGGTTGATTTTTCTTCTCTTTACTCTTTTGGTCCTTCTAGTTAACTGGCTGATTTCTTTTATATATCCTCCTATTATTTGGTCTCTTGTTTTCTTTGCTCCCATCATTGCAATTGGCTTTGCAGATATGGCTCAGACGCCCCATGCGATTCGTCGTAATTTTCCAATCATTGGAAATTTTCGATATTTGATGGAACTGATGCGGCCGGAAATTAACCAGTATTTTGTTGAGTCTAATACATCGGGAAGTCCATTTAATCGTCTAGACAGATCGCTGGTGTATCAGCGGGCCAAGGGGCAGTTAGATACACTTGCCTTTGGAACCCAGAAAAATGTCTACGAAGTAGGTTACGAATGGGTGACGCATTCTTTGGTGCCAAGATTTGTTGATCCCTCTGCGTTAAGAGTTGTCGTCGGATCTAGTTGTGCAAAACCTTATTCAGCCAGCATCTTTAATATCGGAGCTTTGAGTTTTGGTTCATTAAGTGCCAATGCGGTTTTATCCTTAAACCAAGGGGCCTTGATGGGAGGGTTTGCGCATAATACTGGTGAAGGGGGATTGACACAGTATCATTTATCCGGTAGAGGGGATATCATTTGGCAAATCGGTACAGGTTATTTTTCCTGCCGTGATTCTCATGGAAAGTTTTCTGCAGAAGAGTTTGCTGTGAAATCTGTTTTACCCCAAGTTAAGATGATCGAAATTAAATTATCTCAAGGAGCAAAGCCTGGGTTGGGGGGTATTTTGCCAGCAGCTAAGGTTACCAAGGAAATTGCACAGATTCGAGGGGTGTTATTAGGTCAGAGTGTTATTTCACCGGCTGGACATTCAGCATTCTCAACCCCTATTGAATTACTCAAATTTATTGAACGTCTGCGTGAACTCTCCAAGGGAAAGCCTGTTGGGTTTAAACTCTGCATTGGTAAACCCAGAGAGTTTGTTGCAATCGCCAAAGCGATGCGTAAGACAGGGATATCACCAGATTTTATTACGGTCGATGGAGCTGAAGGTGGCACAGGTGCTGCGCCACTAGAGTTTTCTAATTATGTTGGTTTCCCTTTAAATGAAGGTTTAATTTTTGTGCATAATACCTTGGTGGGTTTCTCTTTACGGGATAAAATTAAGATTATTTCTGCTGGGAAGATCAATTCAGGTTTTGGAATCTTAAAACATATGGTCATGGGCGCTGACTTGTGTTATTCCTCTCGGGGAATGATGCTGGCCTTAGGCTGTATTCAGGCGCTTATGTGCAATACCAATAGATGCCCAACCGGAGTGACTACCCAAGATCCTCGGTTAACGGTTGGATTAGTGGTTGCTGAGAAGAATAAACGAGTGGCTAATTTTCATAAAGCTACTGTTAAGAGTTTTTCAGAGATATTAGGTGCTATGGGCTTAGAGGCACCTAGGCAGCTAAAGCCTTGGCATCTTTTAAGAAGAGTAACATTAGAGCATGTTAAAGATTATAATGAAATTTACCCCTTCCTTAAAGACGGTGACTTACTTAAAGAGCCACTACCTTCAGAGTTCTTGCGTGCTTGTCAGACTTCCAGTGCAGAAAGTTTCCATATAGTTTAGTTTCTTCTTTTATCTTTATATCCATTATCTTATTTATTCTTTGAATACACCCCGTTGACACAAGAAAACGTTTCCTCAGAAACCTCTCCAAGGCCTTGAAACTACCCCATTTATAACGAATACTTTATATATAGGAGATTAGTAATTTAACTTTGTATATGAGAAACCTTATAACCTCATCAATAGCGTTTTTTCAATTAATAGTTTATTTAGTCTTATTGACTTTTATAGGGACTATTGCGGGGCCAATGCCTGTAAGAGCCCAAGAATTTTACCTGCCGGCACCAGGGGTTAGGGTGCATCTAAGCCCTGAATTTAATCCACCGATTCTCAAAGGGATCAAGGTCCATATGGACAATCCGTTCCAGTTTGATTTTATCTTGGATAAAGGAGATTCCCTCTCTCAAGAGAATGGTGGGGAGGGCAAGGGAGTGGGGCAAGAACAATTAAAAGTAGAAGCAACAAAATTGATTAAATATTTTCTCGCCAGCATGACCATTCCTGAAAAGGACCTGTGGGTCAACCTTTCTCCCTACGAAAAAGATAGAGTTATCCCGTCATCATTCGGATTGACGGAGATGGGAAGAGATCTGCTGGCGGAAGATTATATGCTCAAGCAAATCACTGCAAGTTTGATCTATCCAGAAGATGAAGTAGGAAAGAAGTTTTGGAAACGAATTTATGAGGAGGCGCAAGCCAAGTACCATACAACTAACATTCCAGTGAATACGTTTAACAAGGTATGGATTGTACCGGAGAAGGCGGTTGTGTATGAGAATGCGAAGGAAGGAACAGCTTATGTGGTGGAATCAAAACTGAAGGTCATGCTAGAGCAGGACTATTTGTCGCTTGA
>JBAXBI010000068.1:0-6802 GCA_037142055.1 Candidatus Omnitrophota bacterium
AAAGGGTATAAGGTAAGTGGTTCTGATATTAAAGACAACGAGTTGATTTCCCAGTTGCGTAAGAATGGGGCGGTCGTCACTATTGGGCATCACGCTAGTAATGTTCAGAACCCAGATTATGTTGTTTATTCTTCAGCAATTCGAATGACTAACTCAGAGATGATTGAAACTGTTAGTCGTCAAATTCCTTTACTTAAACGTGCACAGGTTTTAGCTCAGTTAGTTAATGAACAAATCGGCATTACGATCGCTGGTGCTCATGGGAAAACGACAACTACATCCATGGTGTCTTATCTGTTACTTAATGCAGGAGTCAAGCCCACGACTGCTGTGGGGGGAATTATTAATGGGGAAACCTATAATGCCCACTTAGGCGAAGGTAAATATTTTGTGGCAGAGGTTGATGAAAGCGATGGGACATTTTTGTATTTTCATCCGACGTATTCTATTATTACAAATATTGATTTTGAACATGTCGATTATTATAAAGATTGGAATGGAATCTTAGAGGCTTACCGTAAATTTATTAGTTGTACGACAGATCAGGGGCGTTTGATAGTTTGCGCTCAAGATGAGCGGTTGAAGAATTTGGTTGTAGAGTCTAAACGATTAGCAATTTTCTATGGGTTTGACTCAACGAGTGATGTTTGGGCTCAGGATATTGCAACGGATGGCTTTCATTCTTCTTTTGAGTGTTATACGAAATCTGGAAAATTAGCTTGCTTTGAATTAAATGTCCCAGGTCGGCATAATATTCTTAATGCGTTAGCATGTATTGCTTTAGGGATACAGTTAGGAGTTTCTATTGAGGTCATGCAAAAGACTTTAAGAGAATTTAATGGAGTTAAGCGTCGTTTTCAGCTTAAGGGGCAAGTAGACGATATTATGGTTGTGGATGATTATGGACATCATCCGACCGAAATTGTTGCTACGCTAAAAGCCGCAAGATTATTTAATAGGAAGCGTCTTGTGACTATTTTTCAGCCGCATCGTTACTCAAGAACTAAATTTTTACTGAAAGAATTTGTTGAGAGTTTGACTTTTACGGATGAACTTATTATTACAGATATTTATGCAGCGAGTGAAAAACCTTCAGAAGGGGTTGGGATTAAGGAGTTGTTAGATCCGCTACAAAAAGTTCTGGGGAAAAGAGTTTCTTATCTTAAGAAAGAAGAAATCTTAAGTCGTTTAACTGATTTTGTGCAAAGTGGAGACTTGGTTTTATTCTTAGGGGCAGGGGATATTTATCATTATTCCGATGATTTAGTGGAGATTTTAAGCAAAAAGAAAGTAATGGTATGAGTAAGGTTCGTTTTGGCAATATTGGTGTTTTAATGGGGGGGTATTCTTCAGAAAGAGAAATTTCTTTACGTTCTGGTAATGCTGTCGCTCAAGCATTGTCTATGGCAGGACATGCTGTTAAGACGATAGACATTACAACTAGCGATCGGGTCAAGATTGTTGATATAATTAAGAATTCAGGTATTGAAGTAGCCTTCATCGCTTTACATGGTCGCTTAGGGGAAGATGGTGTTATACAGTCTATTTTAGAAGAAATAAATATCCCTTATACAGGCTCAGGTCCTTTAGCTAGCCAAAAAGCCTTTAATAAAATTACATCACAGCGAGCCTTTAAAAGTGCTGATCTTCCAGTCCCTGAGAATTTTTATGTTACTGATGGGCAATTAGTGCATTTTAAAGATGTGTTCGGAGTTCTGAAAAAACTTCCGTTTGTTCTTAAAGCGGCTTGCGAAGGATCGAGTATCGGTGTTTATATGGTTCGGCACCCTTCTCAGTGGGAATCTACTTTAAGAGATGCTGTAGCTTTTGGTCCTTTTGTGATTGTAGAGAAATTTATTAAAGGTCGAGAGGTTACGGCAGGAATTTTTGATCGTGAACCCTTGCCATTGGTAGAAATTGTAGCCCCTAATCCTTTGTTTGATTTTAATTCAAAGTATCAAAAGGGAATAACGAATTATATCGTGCCTGCCCAGCTTCCTGAAGTTTTGACTATGAAGATTCAAGAAATAGCGCTTAAGGCTTATGATGTATTAGGTTGTGGAGGATTTGCTAGGGTAGATATCCGAATCGACGAGAAGGGGAATCCGTATATTCTGGAGATAAATACTATCCCAGGTTTTACAGAAACCAGTCTTTTTCCTAAAGCTGCCGCTCAAGCGGGATACAGTTTTCTAAGGGTATGTGAGAAATTATTAGAATTGGCTTATGGTAAAAAAATCTAACGTTAAAATTCCAGCCATTGTTATTATTCGTTTAATTGTATTTCTTTTTATCGGATGTATCTTCTTTTGGCTTTATAGCCGTACAGTTGATTTCTTAACTGAGTCTGTGATGTTTAATGTTAAGGATGTATTGGTGGATCAATCGATTAGTTTTATTGATTCGCGTCCTTTAAAAGCATTAAAAGCACAAAATATCTTCAGTGTTGATTTAGGTAAACTCCATCGTCAGATATCGAGTCGGTATCCTCAGATCTCTCAATTAAGAGTTGAACGACAGTTGCCGGATACTATTAAGGTTCTTGCCAAAAAAAGAGACATTTTGTTGCAGGTACAGGCGCTCAATAAGTATCTAGCGGTCGATACTGAAGGTGTCACGATGTTTTATACGACAGAAGCTTTGTCATTTCCTTTGGTCCGTGGGGTATCGTTGAATAAAGATAAAATAGTTATGGGGACTGTTTCTTCGATCAAAGAATTAAATTTGGTTGTTCAGCTTTTTAAACAGTTGAAATCTCATCCGCAATCTAGTCGGCTAAAAGTGGTAACAGTTGATGTAGGGAATTTGTCTAAAATAGAACTAATGGTTTTGCCTAATATACAAATTATTATTGATCAGGAGGATTTAAACGCTAAATTAGACAGACTAGAAATTCTTTTTCAGAATGGTAAGATTAATTGGAATCTGGTTAAATACATTGATGTTCGTTTTAAAGAACCTATTATTAATGAAAAAACTCCTGAAAGGGAAAAATAAGGTTAGATATGTTTAGGAATATTAAGCGTAACAAATACTTTTGCGGTTTAGATTTAGGTTCTCAGACAATTAAAGCGGCTTTGATTAAGGCGCAGGATGAGAGTAATTTGGAATTATTGGGAGTTCATGAAGTGCCAGCTGCTGGTCTTAGGGAAACCTCAGTAAGTGATTTGTCAGAATTGTCTCAAACTATCGTTAGGGCAATTGATGGCGTTTGTCAAAGGGTGGCGATAAGGCCGGGATCAGTTCATTTAGGCGTTAGCGGGGACTTATTATCTTTTCGTAAATCTTCAGCTATTATTCCTTTGGTAGATGCAGGGACTAAGGTGGTTGCTCCGTCAGATATTAGGAAGGTTAATCATCAAGCAAGGCTATTAGGGGCAGCTATCGATGAAGAGATTGTTCATAGTTTTGAGCAATTTTATAAGGTTGATGATGTGAATGTATCTTTAAATCCTCAAGGATTATATGGCCGTAAGTTAGAGACTAATCTTTTGCTTTTAACGGCTAATAATGCGCGCTTACGTAATCTGACCAAGGCTGTTCATCAGGCAGGCTTTGATGTGCAGCGAGTGTCGCTTTCGAGTTTCGCGGCTAGCCAAGTCGCTTTGGATGAGTCCTATAAAACTCAAGGGTGTGTGCTTATTGATATTGGGGCTCACATGACTAGTGTGTTATTTTTCAAGAATGGAGTTTTAGGGGATGTTCAATTTGTCCGTTGGGGAGGGAAATTTATAACACAAAGTATTGCGGATCGATTAAGTTTGACTCTTGACTTGGCAGAGGAAATAAAAAAGACGCATGCGGTTGCTGCGAAACTTACAGAACAGGAATCCTCAGGTGATATTTTAGTTAAACGCGATAAAGGTTATGTTCCTATTCGTCGACAAAATGTATGCGAAGCTGTTGAATGGGAAATTGAAAATCTGTTAACTCATTTAGAGACTGTTTTAAAGGGGTCAGGTTTTTATCATCAGCTTAATAAGGGGGCTGTTATTGTTGGTGGTACAGCGTTATTGCCTGGACTTATTGAGCGTATTGAAGAGAGAACTAATTTGACAGTCAGTCTCGGTATCGCAACCAAGGGGCTTCAGAATCCTTCAATTTTTGCTGGAGCCATTGGGCTTGCCCAAATGAATTATTCTCAAAAGAAAAATGAAACGTTGAATTTAATTACAACTAAGAATTGCGTTAAAAGATTCTTCGGTAGGTTTGAGGATCTTTGCCAAGAGTACTTTTAAATTAGTTGTCTTTATGGCGTTGATCGACTCTCCGACGGCTTAAATTAAAATCGATATTCTTAAGTAGGCTTCGTAGCCTTAATAGGCTGCTGAATATATATAGCATCCAAAAAGAATTAAATAGAAGTAGAACAACTATTAGAAGAGTGTTAATCGTTTGAGCCATTAACAGTCTCTCCAAGATCGTACTTTTCTGGACATCAATTCCAATATCAATAATTTTAAGAGCGTTAATAAAGGTTACAACAAAAATAGCAACTAGAATGACTTCGAAGAAAAGGATGTAGAAGTGACGCACAATCCATTGTGCTGAGCGGTTATCCCACTGTCTTACTTTATTCATGAAATCGTTGAAACCCATAGTAAGTCTCCTTTAATAACTTATTTTAGTAGTCTTTCATGAACAGGCAATATAAATTTCTTTTCTCCATAAAAAACGCGCCTGGCAGGGGTCGAACCTGCAACCCTCAGTTCCGAAGACTGATGCTCTATCCAGTTGAGCTACAGGCGCAAGAGAACATAATTTACCACGTCCTTTACTTGCCTTAAAGCAAAAAGTTTGATATAGTTTCGGCATGTCAAATGAAAGTATTTTACATAATACCCCTTTAACACAAGAACACGTCGCTCTTGGAGCCAAAATGGTTGGTTTTGGTGGGTGGAATATGCCCTTGCAATATGAAGGGATTATTGCCGAGTGGGAGCACAATCGAAGAACTTGTTCACTTTTTGATTGCTCTCACATGGGGGAATTTATTATTCAGGGTGATGCTGTTGAATGTGGACTAGACCGGATTGTCACTCAGCGTATTACTGATATGCCTCTTAAAACCTGCCGCTATGGGGCCATGCTCAATACACAAGGGGGCGTGATTGATGATTTAATTGTTTATCGCAAAGCCCAACGTGAATGGATGGTTGTAGTTAATGCATCTAATATAGAGAAGGATGCTAACCATTTTAGAAATCATTTAAAAGATCAATCTAATTTTACAGATGTTTCTTTTGAAACAGCTAAGTTAGATCTTCAAGGACCATTATCACGCGATGTATTAAAAACTTTAGTACTGGATATTTCTAAACTTGAATATTACACTTTCGATGAATTTGTTTTGTTAGGCCAAAAATGTTTAATTAGTCGCACGGGATATACCGGCGAGTTAGGCTATGAAATTTATTATCCTTGGCAAAAATCAAAAGAATTGTGGCGAAAAATTTTAGAAAATGATAAAGTCAAACCCACTGGATTAGGTGTGCGTGATGTTTTGCGTATTGAGATGTGTTACAGTCTTTATGGACACGAGTTAGATGAGAGAATCTCACCTTTAGATGCTGGTTTAGAAAAGTTTATAGAATTTGAAAAAGATTTTATTGGTAAAGATGTTCTTTTAAAACAAAAAGCTCAAGGGCTCTCTAGAATCATAGGAGGTATTGTTTCTGATTCGAGGCGAAGCCCACGTCTTGGGCATAAAATTTTTAATGAGCAGGGATCGATTATAGGAGAAGTGACTAGCGGTACGTTTTCTCCAGCTTTACAGTTAGGGATAGGGCTAGGATTTATCGAAGCTTCAAATCGTATCGTCGGAAGAAAGATATTTGTCGGCGATGAAAAAAACAAAATGACGGCAACATTCGTCAAGAGACCATTTTATAAGAACGGTTCTTTAAAGCATTAAGGAAAAATTTATGGATATCATGGATCATTATTTGTATACCAAGGAACACGAGTGGGTAAGTATTGAAGATAATATCGGCACTGTCGGTATTACCGATTATGCTCAAAGCGCATTAGGCGATATTACCTATGTGGAGTTGCCTCAAGAAGAGCAGGAAGTCGATCAATTTGAACAATTTGTCTCTGTTGAATCAGTCAAAGCCGCCTCAGACATCTTTTGCCCTGTTTCTGGCACTGTCATTGAGGTTAATGATAAGCTCGAAGATAATCCAGCGTTGATTAATAAAGATTGCTACGGTAAGGGCTGGATTGCCAAGATCGAAGTTAAAGATCTAGACGAGACAAGTAACTTGATGTCCTCTGATGATTACCGCACCTATGTAGAGTCACTTGATCACTAGAATGAGTGTTAAAACACTTTATCTGCAAGAGAAAGCTTTGCATTGAATCCTTATATTTCTAATACCGAAGCTGAAGTAAAAGAAATGCTCGTTGATATTGGGGTTGGTTCCATAGATGAGCTTTTTGTGGGGCTTAAAGATGAGCATGCCCCTAAATCTTTTGATTTACCAGCTGGTAAATCAGAGTATGAGGTTCTGCGTCATCTGACGGAATTATCTTTAAAGAACAATGTGTATTTAACGCCTTTTATTGGGGGTGGTTATTATGACCACTATGTTCCCTCTGCTGTTGGAATGTTGATTTCTCGAGGAGAATTCTATACGGCCTATACGCCGTATCAGCCGGAATGCGCCCAGGGGACATTGCAGACATTGTTTGAGTTTCAAAGTCATATGTGTGCTTTGACTGGTATGGATGCTTCCAACGCTTCACTTTACGACGGAGGAACAGCTCTTTATGAAGCGATGATGATGGCAATTCGCATTAC
>JBAXBI010000069.1:0-6669 GCA_037142055.1 Candidatus Omnitrophota bacterium
TGCGACGGGTGAGAATTATTTATTTGTTTTAGCACCAGCTGCTTCACACCCATGGACAGGGTTTGTTATGGTTGTCAAAGATTCACAGATTATTGATCCGGGTTGGAGTGTTGAAGAATGTTTAAAAATTGTTCTCTCTGTTGGCATTGTGACTCCTAAGGAAATGCAGGCATAATATCGACTTTTGTATGTTTTTGGTCTCGTTAAACTGTTTTGAAGTGTTGATCCTGCATTAAAAGTTCGTAGTCAGATGACTGACTGGCACCCCCTTAAAGTTGTTCTTAACTCTTTAATCATTTCAAAACTACCTCAAACTGTTAATAAATGTAAAAGCTAAGATGGTTCTGCAAAAGAAGTCAATCAGACGACTGAGGTGGTTATCATAAAGTTTTTTGCTATTAGAAACTTAATTAGGTAAACTATATCACATATGAGCGCACCTTTTCTCCCTATGTCTTTTAATGAAATGAAGCGTCTTGGATCTAATGAGTTAGATATTCTCATTGTAACCGGCGATGCTTATGTAGATCATCCAGCCTACGGCTCAGCGCTGATTGGGCGACTTCTTGAAGCTCAAGGGTATAAGGTTGGCATTATCGCTGAACCTAATTGGAGGGATCCTCAAAGCTTTACTCATTTAGGCCGTCCGCGGTTAGCAGTGCTCATTAGTGCAGGTACAGTTGACTCCATGATTGTCAATTACACAGCCAATAAACGACCCCGTCGCGATAGCATCAGTTGTATGCCGGATAGGGCGAGCATTGTTTATACCAATTGTATTCGGGCTGCCTTTAAGGGAATGCCAGTTATCTTAGGCGGGACAGAAGCGAGTATGCGCCGTCTGGCGCATTATGATTATTGGGATGATTCAGTCCGCCGTTCGCTTTTATTAGACTCAAAAGCGGATATGATTGTTTACGGAATGGCCGAGCGGCCGATTGTTGAGATTATTAATCGCCTTAACAATAAAGAATTGATAAGTACAATTTGTGATGTGCCAGGCACAGTCGTAGCGGTTAAGTCAACTGAGGTGCCATCAACTGCCATTGTGTTGCCTTCTTTTGAAGAAGTAGCTAAAGATAAGGTCCTTTTTAATAAGGCATTTGCTTTGCTCTTTCGTGAAATGAATGCCTCTCGCGGCAGGCCAGTAGCCCAGCCGCATGCGGACCGTGTTGTTTTGCAGCTTCCACCAGCGAAACCTTTAACAACAGAGGAATTAGATAAGAGTTATGATTTGCCTTATGCCAGGCGTTGGCATCCGTCCTATGATTCCAAAGGTGGGGTCAAGGGATTTGAGGTGGTGCGTTGGTCTATTACGGCAGTGCGAGGATGTCCGGCAGAATGTTCCTTTTGTGGGTTAACGATGCACCAGGGACGTGTTGTTCAAAGTCGTAGCGAACGATCTATCTTACAAGAGGTTGATCGGATTGCGAAAGATAAGGATTTTCGTGGAACAATAACGGATGTCGGCGGGCCGACAGCTAATTTATATGCAGCCTCTTGCAAGGTTTGGGAGAAAGCAGGACCCTGTCAGGATAAGCAATGCATGATGCCCAAAAAATGTCCATCCTTACAACTAGGTTATAATAAAGCGCTTTTACTGTATCAGGCGATTCGACGGGTTAAGGGAGTTAAGCATATGTTTATTGGCAGTGGTCTGCGTTATGATCTTTTAGTTGAGCCTGAAGCGCAGGAATATTTGAAGGAATTATGTACGCATCATGTAAGTGGTCAGATGAAGGTGGCGCCGGAACATACTCAGGATAAGGTGTTACGTCTTATGAATAAGCCGCCGTATAGTGTTTATGAAAAGTTCGTTGAGCAGTTTGAGAAGGTCAATCGTAATCTTCCCAGTCGAAGGTATCTGGTTAATTATTTTATCACCTCCCATCCTGGTTGTGATTTAGATGAATCAAAGGCCTGCGCTGAGATTTTAGCCAGCCGTGGAATGCGGCCGGAACAGGTGCAAGATTTTATTCCACTGCCTATGACACTATCTGCTTGTCTTTATCATACAGGAACTCATCCCTTCACAGGAGAATGGGTGTATGTGCCTAAGGCACCTAAAGAGCGCGCCATGCAAAGAGCCCTTATCCAACCGCAGAATGAGATAAGTCATCCGTATATTGCTAAGGCTAGAACGATTCGATCTCGCAGAGCATAAGGGACATTAAGGATAAGCAAATTTCACGAATGAATAATGTATAGAATTGGAGACGATAATGTCAGGGATGGAAAAGTTAGAACTATATGAAGGGTTAGTAGGCCGCTGTGAGTTTTTTAAAGTTGTTTCACTGATTGAAAGTGGAGCATTTGTCAGTTGTGGATTTGTACAGGATTTATTTGTTCCAGTCTCTCAACAGCATCAACGAATGAGTGCGGGTGAAACACATCTTATCTATGTCTATTATGATGAAAAGACAGGGCGTCCTGCTGGGTCGGCTAAGTTAAATAAATATTTATATGATGAGGCGCCTAGTAATATGGCCGAAGGTGATCAGGTCGATTTGATTATTTTTTCCCAAACGGATATGGGTTATAAGGCTGTTGTTAATGGAGATTGTTGGGGATTATTATATAAGAACGAAATATTTCAGGAATTGCATGAGGGACAGAAAATTAAAGGGTACATTAAGAAAATTAGGGAAGATAAGCGGATTGACCTTATTTTGGATAAGCCTGGTTTTCAAAGTGAATCGGATTTGTCAGAGAAAATTATAAACCACCTTAAAGCCTCCGGCGGAACTTGTCGACTTTCTGATAAAACTCCACCCGAGGAGATTTATGAGTTATTTGGCGTAAGTAAAAAGAAGTTTAAGATGGTTATTGGCAATCTCTATAAAAGAAGGTTGTTGGTTATTGAAGAGGGTTATATTAAATGGAATCAAAGTTCAAAAATTGAGGGTAAATGAATAATAGTATAATATAAAACTAGCCGATTTTGGGTTAGTTAAGCCTAGTGCGACGAAGGCTAAAAGAAAAGGATAAGGATAAATTGGACGAACAACAACATAAAGATCTTTTACACGGAGTAAAACTTGAGACTGTTTTGATACGTTTGCATAAGAAGCATGGATGGGAGGGCTTATACAGTCGTATCAAAATTAATTGTTTCCTGAAGAATCCCAGTATTAAATCTAGCTTAACTTTTTTACGTAAGACACCTTGGGCAAGAGAAAAGGTAGAGAATCTATATCTATATCTCAAGCCAGAAGATAGGCAGGGATGATGTAGGGAGATTTTTCGTTTAGGCTCTTAGGGCTCGTTAGAATCTTCTGACGGGCTTTTTTGTATACTTTCTTTAAAATACATATAAGATATAAGGCTGTCTTGTTTTTAAAGTTGTTTAAAACTAAGTTAAAGGATAAATAATGCCGTTTTTAAAAGATGAAAAGAGTTTAGAGCGTGTAGCTGGGGATATGGCTTTCTCCCGTGGAAGAAGTTATTATCTTAGAGGTACTGTTAAGACAATGGCTAGAAGTGGCAACTATTTAGAAGGAGTTGTCCAGGGTGAGGAATTAGATCCATTTCAAGTTACCATTCGAATTAAAGGTTTAAATGAGTTCAAAAGAGCTCAATGTACATGTCCGTTTACGTTAGGGAAGATGTGTAAGCATTCTGTCGCAGTTTTGCTTCATTGGATGCATTATTTAAGAATTTCGACGGATGTTGATTTGACTAAAACGCTGCTTTTTGATGAGAAAAAGTTGAAAACCAATTCTCTTGCCACAGCATTACCTCAGTCGTCATTGTCCAATGAACAGAGGCCTAAGAAATCAAGAAAAGCTGTATATCTTTTACCTGAATATCAATTTCGCACTTCTCAAAAACCTCGAATTCAAATAGCACTTTTAAGCAGTGGATTTATTGGGGGAGATTTAAAAAGTATTCCTTTTAAGATTTTTATTATAAACGGTGAAGATAAATTTGTTATTTCGAATCTTAAACTGTTGATCAACTCAACTCGTTCTCGTCCTAATAATTTTCCAGAGTTCTCAGCCTTTTCACCAATGCAGCAGTACGTATTAAATTTTTTAAATGAATTATTGATGGTTGATGAGCGTAGTGTTAATTTTTCGCAGCAACAGTTTCGTATTAAACGAATGCAATGGGCGGTTTATCTAGGGGTTATTGCGGGTTGCCCTGATGTTGAGTTTATTGATATTAAGACCAATGAACTTATAGACATTAAGACTACTGAGAAGATTGTATTGACCTTAAAGATAAGGTTGATTGAGAAAGGCCAGTGGGGAATTAAGGCATCTTTTAAGGATCCGCTTAATCCACTTAGGGATTTTAATAAGGTGCATATTCAACATGGGCACCCTATTTGGTTGTTTGATGAAGCTTTATCGAGTTTTCAATCCATGCATGAAGCTATTACGTATTCTTTCTTGAAGGATTTCTTAAATGTTGAACGAATTCTTGATGAAGGCCAGATGCCATATTTTATTTCTTCAATTCTTAATTCTCTAAGAAATTCATGTGAAATTATTGAAGAGGGGGAGCCTTTAAACGGGTTTGTTTTTACAACCCCGGCATTACGCTGTAGGGTAAATTTAGATTATGTTAAAGATGCTATAAAGCTTAAGCTTTTATTCGTTTATGAAAATCATGAGGCCTATCCCTTTGAAGGAAAGGAATGTTTAGAACGGTTTGCAAATATGCCTCATGAAAAGGGAAAGGGTTGGGTTGTTCGTGATATCGCACAAGAAAATAAGAACGTCCAGTACCTAATGCGAGATTGTAATTTTGATTGGAAAAAAAATTCAAAAGCATTTGTTTTATCTGGTACGGATTCAGTTTTAGATTTTGTCCGTGATCAATTCCCAGTTTTAAAGAAAACGATGGATGTTCATTGTTCATCAGAGTTTGAGGACAAGCTTCTTGATATTAAGTTCTTAGAACCCTTAGTTAAGATTAGCTCAAGCGGTATTGATTGGTTTGAATTTAATGCTGTATATAAAATTAAAGGAATTGATGAGGAAATTACACATGCCAAGATTAAGAAATTAATCTCAGAGGGACAGAGATATATTCGTCTAAAAAAGGGTCAGATTTTACCTATTCCTAGAGAAATGTTTGATCGTATTGAACAGCTCTCTGAAGAGTTTGATCATACGAAGTTCCATTTAGCCCAGATGCCCTTTGTAATGGAAGAGTTTAATCGCTTGGGGTTAGAATCACAGGTAGATTCAAAGATTAAAGCAATATATGAAGAATTAAAGAATTTTAAGTCCATTGAATCGACAGTGATACCTGAATTCTTAACTGGTGTATTGAGGGATTATCAAGGTAAAGGGGTTGATTGGTTGGCGTTTTTAAAGAAATTTCATTTTGGGGGAGTTTTAGCTGATGAAATGGGGTTGGGAAAAACCTTGCAGGCTTTAACAATGCTGCAGAAGGAAATTGAACAAGGAAATACATTGCCTTCATTGGTCGTTTGTCCAACAACATTGGTATGGAATTGGCAGGAAGAGATTAAGAAGTTCTTGCCGGGGGTAAGAGTTTTAGTGATCAATGGGAATCATCGTCGTGAACTCTTTAAAGAAGTAAGTAAAGCTCAAGTGGTAATTACATCCTATCCGCTCTTGCGTAGAGATATTGAATTGTATAAAAAGATCTCATTTAATTATGTAATCTTAGATGAAGCTCAAAATATCAAGAATCGTAATACTCAGAATTCGCAAGTAGCTAAATCATTAAAGGCCTCGATGC
Organism: Candidatus Omnitrophota bacterium; assembly: GCA_037142055.1. Classification (GTDB taxonomy): domain Bacteria; phylum Omnitrophota; class Gorgyraeia; order Zapsychrales; family Fredricksoniimonadaceae; genus JACQCF01. The sequence continues at coordinate 5,719 of JBAXBI010000069.1, forward strand.
GTTTAGCAATGACAGGTACTCCGGTTGAAAACAGTATTATGGATTTATGGTCTATTTTTGATTTTCTTATGCCTGGGTTTTTAGGAAGTGCGGGGAGTTTTAAAAGGCGCTATGAAATTCCTATAACAAAGTTTCAAGATAAAGAGCAATTGCAGAAACTTTCTAATCGAATATTGCCGTTTGTTTTAAGGCGTTTAAAAAAGGATGTTCTTAAAGATTTACCAGAGAAAATTGAGCAAATTTCCTTTTGTGAGTTGGAGCCGACACAAGCTAAGATATACGGAAAAATGGTTGAGTCTTCCCGTGAGATAGCAACAAAGTCTGTCAATGAGAATGGTTTTGAAAAGAGTCGAATGGTGATTTTGACTTTAATTCTGCGTTTACGGCAAATTTGTTGTCATCCAATAATTGCTGGTGTTGATTTAGGTCATCGCAGTGTTTCTGGGAAAATGGAACTATTAAAGGAAACTCTTAATGAATTATTAGCGGGTGGTCATAAGGTGTTAATCTTTAGCCAATTTGTCCAGATGTTAAGCGTTATGGAAGATTATTTAAAGCATGAAAAGATTTCTTATGCTTATATGGATGGATCAAGTAAGGACCGTCAGGAAGAAGTGGATCGTTTTAATAATGACCCAACACTTAAAGTGTTTTTGCTGAGTTTGAAGGTGGGAGGAGTTGGTCTTAATTTGACATCGGCGGATACAGTTATTATTTATGAGCCTTGGTGGAATCCTGCTGTGGAGAATCAGGCCATTGATCGTGTGCATCGTATTGGACAGAATAATTCTGTCTTAGCGTATCGACTGATTACCAAAGGGACGATTGAGGAGAAGATGATAGAACTGCAGAATCGTAAAAGGTTTCTAATGGATGCCCTGGTGCTTTCAGAAGAAGGAGTTGGTAAGAAACTGGATTGGGAAGATATTAAGTTTTTATTGGATCTAAAAT
>JBAXBI010000070.1:0-6601 GCA_037142055.1 Candidatus Omnitrophota bacterium
ATCCCTTTAAATTAAAACATTTATACTGAACTTCATTGCAAATAATCCTGCGATAAAAAAAAGCTGTTAGCAAAGAAAGGATAACCCCATCCTTTACTACAGAGAATGAATGCACCACATAATGGTTAAAAAGAAATAAATGATGCAATAATACAGGTACCACGCAAAGATATAGCGTAGTCTTTTCTAAATTATCTATTCCTATCTTTCTAAAAACCTTAAGAATATAACTGTTAAACAAAAAGAAAATAAAAAGAATTAAAAATGGCAAGTACCCATCTCTATAAAAAATGACAAGATTTCTCCAACTATCTATATTCCAAAATGTGAAATTATATTCAGATGCGCTGGTTAAACCATTACGAAGTTGATACGTCTTAAACATAGCAATAACCAAATTCTTAGAGCCATTAATCAAGCAATATTGCCCAACAATTAATATCAATGAAGCTATCGATGAAAGAGTGACTGTTAATAAAACCGTCTTCATTCCACTTCTTTTTAAATTAAATAATAAATACAGCCCCACAGCAAAAGCAAAGAACACTCCCAGCCACTCGGTATAAATCATCAAAAAACAAACTAACCCTAACCCCACACAATCTCTCCTGCTAAAGCCATCCTTAATAATCCTTAAAAAAATGAATGTCCCCATCAAGAAAAATAATTGAACCAAGATGTCTGCAAAATAGGTTTGCGAATGAAAAAGCAAAGTTGCTGGAGAAAATAAATACACCCCCATACCAACGAGAGCAGACATATTCATCTTTCTTACGTAGTCTTTTCTAGTAATTACCCCGATAATCCAGTAAACAAATAAGCAACAAAAAAGATGAATGACCATATTTAATATTTGTAAAAATAAAATATTCGGATAAATGTTGAAGAATCTAAACATTAAATATGAAAAAATATAAGAAAAAGGAGGATAAGAAATATAGTAATAATCACCTTTTTTATCAATCTCATGCCCTTGATTATTAATATTCCTATCTGAATTATTCTGGTAGGTCACAATTGGAAGAAACTTATTTGCCACGGCTCCATTTTCATACCAAATTTGTTGCGTCCTTAAAGCATGAGAAGACAACCAATCGACCTGATAAATATACGGCAATCTAATAACAACACTTAATATAAATGCTGATATAACAATTCCTAATAATAAAATCCTATGATCTTTTAATCTTAAAAACATCTGTTATTCTCTTATATTTTCTTTTTATATCCGCAAATGCTATCTCCCAGCCAGGAAGAGTTTAAAATCCCACGGATTGGTACGCAATTGATATTCTTACCAGTAAGTGTTTTCTTCTGAACTACAAAACGATTCTCATAAACCACACAATAATATTTTTGCGACACATCCGTGCGTAAATGCTCGCAAGGATCACCATCAAAGGCCCCACAGCAGGCCCCGCAACGGACACAAAGAGCCTCCCATCGTTCTTGCTGCTGTTGTTGCCAATTCTCATATGCATTTTGATCTAAACTCATTTAAAAAACCTTAAAAAATCCCACGGTACGGCTGCTCGCCACCATTAACGGCCTTAAGAAAGGCAGGGAACTTACGAGAAGGAATTGTCATCTCTGTTACCTTTTCATTATGAACATCTTCAAAAATCATAGTCATTCCACGTTTGCCATCATCATCGGTAAAATGTTTTATATAAACACTATACTTTGACCCCAAATACTCCCACTCGATTAAATCTTGAAGTTTTGACATACTTACTCCTGGTCTTAAAATAAAGATTATAAGAACTCCATCTGCTGATTTAAGATTTGTACTGGATAATTGGATTCGATGAATTCAGAAGTAGATTGTAAGGCTTGATCGATATGTTTTTGGTCGTTGCCTACCATACAAAAGCTTAGAGTCTCATTTTGATTTAACTCAATTAATAATCTAAATTCCCAACCCAACAAGCTTTTCCAAAAAGAACGATTGATTAAAACGGCCAATATATAAATCAGCTCCTGCTTTGGCACATTCTTTCATAGCTTCTTCAAGCTCTTGAATTGTCTCTACATCAATACCAAAGTCTTCGGGGAAAGAAGCATATGTAATAATCTTCATTTGCCTTAAAATATTAATACAACGCAAAGCACGAATCAGTTCAGGGGCGGAAAGCTGGTCTTGAAACATAACATCCACAACAAGAGCATGAGGCTTCATACTTAACGCTTTAGAAATAATTTCTTCTGACGTAAAGGCGGCGACATTTAAATATTGCATCCCTTTTAATGAGTTTTTCATTTGCTCCAAAACGATTCTATGACTACCGCTAAGTAAAATCTTAGAATATTTCTTCGCCATACCAACTTCAATCTTAATCGTCTCAATCTTCTCTAAGAGGGCCTTGATATCCGTTGTCTTCTCAACGAAATTAGAAACTCCCAAACTTGAAAATGACTCCTTAAACACCGCCTTATCTGTAACGATAATGATAGGTATATCCGATGTTTTGGGATCCCCCTTAACAGCTTCATACAGATCAACCCCATCCATTTTAGGCATAATGACATCGGTAATTAGAAGGTCAATAGGGCGCAAAGAAAAAACCTTCATCGCTTCAATACCATTATTTGCCGTATAAACACAATAGCCTTTCGCCTCTAATTGGGTTTTAACCAGATGAGCGGTTACTCGATCATCTTCAGCTATAAGAATATTCTTAATCATTTTGTTCTCCCACTAAGTATGTATTTGGCCAAAATGTCTGTTTCGATATTAATACTATCGCCTACTTTCTTTGCTCCTAAATTAGTCACTTTCAAAGTATAGGGAATCAGGTAAACCTCAAAGCTACCTGATTTGACTTTTCCTACCGTGAGGCTGACCCCATCAAGGGTGACCGATCCTTTGGGCACAATATATTTCTGACTTGCCTTAGAAATACTGATGGTAAAGCTCACCCAATTAGGTTCTGTTTCAATCTTTTTAATACTACCAGTCTCATCGACATGGCCGCTGACAAAGTGCCCACCGAAACGGCTGTTAGCCTTTAATGCCAACTCCATATTAACACCGCTTCCTACCCCCACTTGTCTAAGCGATGTCGTCTCAATAGTTTCTTTCATCAAATCAAAAGAAACAACACGTCCTTTTTTGGCTGTAACAGTTAAACAAACTCCATTAATGGCAACACTATCTGCAACACGAATATAAGATGCTAACTTCAACGCGTCAACTTGAAAAACAATAAGATTCTTTTTGTTTTCAATAGCCTTAACCTTACCTAATTGCTCAACGATTCCTGTGAACATATACTTCTCCTTCAATCAAAAGATCTTGTCCGATATTCTTGACCATCATATTTCTTAACTCTAAAGCCCGATTAACCTTGTGAACATTTAACCCTGCAATCGAACTTATTGCCCCTTGATCACCGATAATCTTTGGTGCAATATAAATCATCATAGCATCCACAAGACCATCTTTTAAGGCTCGACCAATTAAACGTCCTCCACCTTCAATCAGCACATGGGCAATTTCATTCTTAGCTAATTTCTTAAATAACCATACTAAATCCACATGCTCACCCTTAGCGGGAGCCTCCCAAAGACAAACACCCTTATCCTTAAACTGCTGAATCTTTTTTTTAGAAGCCTTAGCTGTTGTAACTACAATCACATCGCCGACGCCAGAGGCAAACAAACGAGCATTGATCGGCGTCTTCAAAGAAGAATCAACGATAATTTTCTTTAAATTTTTATCTTTGCGCGTCGAGTTTAATTGTGGATCGTCCTTAAGCACGGTATTAATACCCACCATAATGGCATCAAATTCACCGCGCTTCTCTCGAGCATAGTCTCGAGCCTCTTGAGAAGTAATCCATTTAGAGTCGCCTGTTGCAGTTGCAATCTTACCGTCGAGTGTTTGTGCGCATTTTGCCACCGTATAAGGCAGGCACTTGGTTATATATTTATTAAAAACTTTATTCATCAAAGTAAGCTCTTCTTTTAAAAATCCAGATTCAACCTCAATACCTGCATGACGCAATATTTTAATCGATTTTCCGTGATTTACAGGATTCGGATCCAATACACCGATCACAACCTTCTTTATACCCGCTTTGATAATTGCATCTGTGCACGGGGGAGTCCTTCCCACATGGGAACATGGCTCAAGAGTAACATATAGCGTTGCTCCTTTAGCGTTAAGGCCTGCCTTCTTAAAAGCATCCACTTCCGCATGATCCCCTCCACAACGTTTATGAAAACCTTCCGCAATAATTCGTCCGTTTTTGACAATGACCGCAGCGACCATAGGATTAGGCGACGTGCTCCCCTTTCCCCGTTGGGCCAACTCAAAAGCCTTTTGCATATAATTATACTGTTCTTTCATACGATCTTTAACTTCATCTTCATTTTTTCAACCAACTCATACGGTATCGATTCCTTGCCAACATACGTATATACCTTGATCTTCCCATGAGCATCGGAACCACCTGTAAGCAAAATCCCGTGTTTGATAGCAATCTTTTGATAAAACTCTCTAACTAGAGGAATACAATTAGGATAGTAAACCTCAAGACCATCTAATCCATATCTGACCATCCGTGGAATCAATTCATCTTTTTGCGTTAGCATCGGATGCGCCATAACAGCAAGCCCTCCGCTTTGGTGAATCAAGTCAATTGCTTCAAAAGGGCTCTGCTTAAATTTAGACGCATAACCAGGTTTCCCAAGAGCCAAATACTTCTCAAAAACATTTTTTATATTCTTCGCATATCCCTTTTGGACTAAAAGTATCGCCAAATGCATCCGACCCAATGCCCTAGATTTAGTCAAAGCTGCCGCCTCTTCAAAAGCAATATCATTAATGCCTAACGCTTGCAAATTAAAAATCATCTGCTTCATCCGACGTACGCGTTCATCTAAAAATGATTCGATCTTATCAACCAATGGCCCTTTATTATAATCAATAAAGTAACCTAGGATATGAATATCTCTTCCTTCGAATTCTGCAGACAATTCAATTCCTGGAATGACTTCTAAATCGCGCCCTTGGGCCGCTTTAAGGGCAGGAGCGTAACCATCAACAATGTCATGATCGGTAATAGCAATGCAGGAAAGTCCATTTTTTATAGCTTCTTCAACAACCTCTTCTGGAGAAGAAGTACTATCGGAGTAGTAGGTATGGATATGTAAATCAGCAAGATTGGGCATGCTTAATTACGTGGTTCAACGATTTCTTTCTTATGAATCTTATCCAAAATTCCGTTGACGAATTTACTAGATTCTAAATCCCCATACTTCTTTGCTAACTCAACAGCCTCATTAATGGCTACCTTTGGAGGAATATCGCTCGCATATTGCAACTCATAAAGACCTATCCTCATCACATTACGGTCAATCACCGCCATTCGTTTAAGCTGCCAATTGGTGGCATATTGAGAAATCTTTTCATCAATAATCTTTAAATTCTTTAAAACCCCCTCAACAATGGTTTTAGCATAAGAGGAAATCTCTTCTTCTTTTGTTTCTTCCATCTTCCAATAGTCCAACAGAATCAAATCCAAAGGACGATGAGTTATATCAATCTGATATAAGATTTTTAAGGCGTGTTCCCGCGCTAACGTTCTTTTTCTCATAGATGTTTTAAAAGAGCAACCATCTCCAAAGCCGTCGTTGCTGATTCACGGCCTTTGTTATTGCCCCCTTTATCCTGTGCTCTTTTTTGAGCTTGAGTTACTGTATCCGTCGTTAAAACGCCCATAACAATAGGCTTTCCTGAGAGCAAACTAACTTCCATAATCCCTCGAGAGGCTTCGTTAGCAACAACTTCAAAATGATAAGTTTCTCCTCGAATAACAGCCCCTAAGCAAATAACCGCATCGATATTCTTCTTTTTAGCTAATTTTAAAGCTACTAAAGGTATTTCAAATGCCCCAGGAGTCCAGACAGTGGTGATGTTGCGATCACTTAAACCTCTATTTTTGAGCTCCTCTACACAAGCATTTAACAGCGATTTAGTAATAAAATCATTAAAGTGAGAAGCAACGATCGCGATAGTGATGTTTAATCTTGGAGATTTCTGAATTCTTTTCTTAACAGCCATTTCAAACCTTTGTCCCTAAAGATAAACCTAAAGCAAATGCCCTAACTTTTCTTTTTTGGTCTTGAGATATTTTTCATTTTTTACGGTATGAGCCATTTTAATGGGAATGCGTTCCACCACTGAGAGACCATACCCTTCAAGTCCTACAATCTTACGAGGATTATTGGTAAGCAATTTAATTTGTTTAACGCCCAAATCAACTAGAATCTGAGCACCTAATCCATAATCACGCAAATCCGCGGCAAACCCTAAAGCCTGATTAGCTTCAACCGTATCCATACCATCATCCTGCAAACTATACGCCTTGACCTTATTAACCAAACCAATCCCTCGACCTTCATGCTGGCGAATGTATAAAAGAACTCCACAACCGGCTTCTTGAATCATTTTCATAGAAGCTTTCAACTGACTGTTACAGTCACATCGCAGCGAACCAAATATATCTCCTGTTAAACATTCGGATTGAGCACGAACCAAGATTGACTCCGCACTGTTAATGGCGCCCTTCACAAGAGCTAAATGGACAGCATCATC
>JBAXBI010000071.1:0-6404 GCA_037142055.1 Candidatus Omnitrophota bacterium
TTCTTCTTATCAAGCAAATCAGGGCTCAGATGACAGTCCACCGCCATAGCTCTGACTCTTAAAGAATCAATATACAGCGTTTTTGATTTGAGATCGCTTTCGATAAGCTCATCAAAAGACTTAGACGGCGGGATAGGGTTCAACAAACCCCACTTTGACAAGATTTCGAGAGCTTTGTCTTTTTTGGATTCCGGATGACGGATTTTGATGAGGTCAACAACATACAATTTGCGGGTAATGAACAAATAATCCTCGGCATATTTCTTATTTCGTCTGAGGAATTCCCACCGATATTTCAAACAAGTCTTCTCACGCTTTGTCAGCGAACCAAATCGAAACACGCCACATTTTCTCCAATTCTTATATCGGTTAATTTAATCCTAATATTTCCAGCTCTTCCTTCTTAAGATTCTTTCTTTGTTTTATTAAACACTCATTTAAATCAAATAGGCCTGAAAATCTATATTGTTCTTTTGTTAATTGTCCTCTATGCGATGACCACTTCATGCGTCCCGCACATCCACCAAGTCTTTCTTTAATATATGCTTCTATATGTGGCAACTCAGTTTCACATTTTGTGTACGAGTAACAGGAAATCCATCCTTCAAGAACATACTTCAACTTAGTAAGAACCCATAACAGTTTTGAATCGTTATGAAAAAGCGTGACCTCTTTTATCCTTTCCTTTAAATTTTTTATAGCTTTAGCTCCAGGATACACATATTTTCCATCAAACCGCACTCCCAAGAATTCAAAACACTCTTGAGAAGGACGAATTATCCTAGTCTTGCTTGAAGGAACTCCCAATTTATGTAACTTTAAATCTAATTTCTTTTCTAATATTTCAACTGCTAGAGCATAAGCTTCGTTAGCTTGAGTGTCATTCTCACATAAAACAATAAAATCATCGGCGTACCTGACTAGCCCAAAACCCTTCGACAACATAGTTTGATCAAACTGACTCAAATATACATTAGCAAATAATGGTGACAGCCCTCCTCCTTGTGGAATTCCAGAATCTGGGAATAGCTCCCAATCATCCTTTTCAAGAGAATGTAAATTTCCAATTTCTTGAGCTACCGCTTGAGCAATTAAATCATTCAGTGATTTGTCAGGAAGGGCTGGAAAAATCATTTCATTTAATAATTTTTCTCGATTAACGGTATCGAAATATTTTTCAAGATCAGCTTCAAGTAATACGATTTTCTTTTGTCTATAAAGTTGAATCATTCTCAATAAAGCTTTTTTTACATTCCTTTTCTTTAAATAAGCAAAGCTTGCTTCATTGTTTAAAGAGAATTTTTTAGTCAACACAGGTTCGATCTTATTCACTATGGCTCTTTGGACAACTCTATCTTTAATTTCGGATATACGAATTCCTCTCCTTTTAACAGTTCCATCTAATTTTGTTTTTGTAACTACGGCGGCACGTAAGGAGGAAAACTTATACTGGCCTTTTTTTAGTTCTTTACGAATCTCTTTCCTATTTACTTCGAAATTCTTTCCAAAAGATTCAATCGTTTCATTGGAAAGACCGTGGGATGAATGATTTGATCGATTAAGTAAAAACCACGCCTTTAATAAATTAGACGGGGTTTGAACTTTCTGAAGAAGAGGCTGTGAGGATTTCAATATTTTCTCTGTGTGTTTTGAGCATTTACGAACCAGCACGCTAGCGCAATATGCAGCTCAAAAAAGAAGAAGTCTTGCTACGACTCGATTGTTCGGCCAATCAATTGCAATATCACTATTGAATTTATGACACAAACAATCAACTCTTTGGCAATTCTCCTGCTCGCTAGTCTCTTTGGCAAGCGGGCGAAGCAGCGTTGTTTTATAGCACACTTCCATCTTAGTGTCTATCACATTTCAATAACCGCACCAGAGATTTGTTAGCACAATGTTAGCACAGAAGCTTTTGATGGGATATAAGCAAAAGGAGCCAATGACCTAAGTCACTGACTCCTAATGCGTTGTGAAAATTGCGGGGACAGGATTTGAACCTATGACCTCCAGGTTATGAGCCTGGCGAGCTACCGGGCTGCTCCACCCCGCGATATCACTTACGGTAAACGCCGGTATTAAAAAACATCTTAAAATCTGTTTATTTCTTTTTCTGCTCTTCTTCAGGGACAATCTTATAAACCATTTCCCCCTGGCGAATCAAACCCATTTTCTCTCGTGCAACCTTCTCCAAGTACTCTGGGTTATTCTGCAAAAAATGCTGCTCTTCCACTAATTTCTTATTCTTGGTCTCAAGCTGTTGAATTCTCCCAAGAAACTCTTGATTCTTCTGCTTTAACTCCTGCATCTTAGAATAAGACGGCAAAAACACAATCACAATAATAACAGTAATAATAAAGAGCGATACAGCGTTCTTAACCATTAGAAAATCTTTTGCCAATTACGGCCGGCATAAACGGCCTTGCTTCCTAATTCTTGTTCAATACGTAATAGTTCATTATATTTAGCTAAACGATCCGTACGTGAAAGTGAACCGGTTTTAATCTGACCAATATTAGTCGCAACAGCCAAATGAGCTATCGTCACATCTTCTGTTTCACCAGAGCGGTGTGACATAATAGAATGATAATTATTCTTCTTCGCTAAATTGATAGCGTCTAATGTTTCAGATAAAGAACCGATTTGATTAACCTTAATCAAAATAGCGTTCGCTGTCTTGCTGTCAATGCCTTGCTTGAGACGTTTCACATTGGTCACAAATAAATCATCGCCGACCAACTGAGTCTTTTTGCCTAAACGGTTCGTCAAAGTCTTCCATCCAGTCCAATCATTCTCATCAAGACCATCTTCAATAGAAACAACTGGATATTTACTGACCATGCGTTCATAGGCCTGAATCAACTCATCCGCTGTAATCAGCTTACCATTGTAGTTATACTTTCCATCCTTATAGAAGGAAGTGGACGCCGCATCAAGCGCAATGAATACATCTTTGCCTGGCTTATATCCAGCTTTTTCAATAGCTGCGATAATAACATCCAAACCTTCTTCATTGCTACCTAAATTAGGAGCAAAACCACCCTCATCACCAACGGATGTTGCTAAATTTTTATCATGGAGAATACCCTTTAAAGAATGGAAAACTTCGCAAGCCATTTGCATTGCACGGCTAAAGGTTAAAGCGCCGATGGGCATAATCATGAACTCTTGGACATCGAGATTATTGTCAGCATGCATCCCGCCGTTGATGATGTTCATCAAAGGCACGGGCAAAACAGAAGCTTTGGAACCACCTAAATATTTATACAAAGGCTGTTTCTTTTCAATAGCGGCCGCTTTAGCAACTGCCATGGAAACGCCGAGGATCGCATTTGCACCAAAATTTCCTTTATTCTCGCTGCCATCTAAACCAATAACCAATTTATCAATCGCCTTATAATCTGCTTCTTTGCCTTTTACGGCTTTAGCTATTTCCGTATTCACATGGCCCACAGCTTTTAAAACACCCTTACCACCAAAACGACTTTTGTCACCGTCACGAAGTTCAATGGCTTCATGCTCACCGGTGGAAGCGCCTGATGGAACTGCTGCACGGCCTAATACTCCAGAAGACAGAACAACATCAACCTCAACGGTTGGATTCCCACGGGAATCAATAATTTCACGAGCTTTGACTGATTTAATCTTTGACATATGTGTTCCTTTTCTATATTTTCAAAATCCCGCGATGCACGAGAAAGTATTAACATCTTTATTGAAGTGCGTAATCTAACATAGAATAGTATGGGCGTCAAGAAATTCTAAGAACGATTAGAAAATTATTTTTATATTAATCCTTACAATTTAATTTTTTATGCTAAATTTATATGGCGCACAACTATTTGTCATACAAAGATTTATCTTAAAGGTTAAAAATAATGGCTGCTTTTTTCTTCAATCCTTTTAATGAGTTAATTAACAGCCTAGGGGGAAAAGTAAACCTTAATGGCGAGGGCGTATTCCCCTTCCAAGGCAAAAACATCTCTTTAAAGTACACCCCCGGTTCACGCAACAGTAGCCCCTCTTTAAAACTAATTATTGATGGAACATTCGGGGCAAACTTGCTTATTCGCAAAGAAACCTCTTTGGATAAGTTTTACAAGAGAATCAGTTTAAACCGCGAACTGCAAATTTCCGATAGAGACGTTAACGACAAACTTTACTTTGAATGCGACGACCAGGAATTTTTAAATTATTTATTTCTTAACCCTAATACTAAATCAGAAGTTTTTGACATCCTTAAGGACTACTCTGATATCGAGATTTCTAAGAATAAATGCCTGTTTAAAAAACATCCATCCCCGAACATCTCTGAAATTACAAAAGAACATGTCCTTCTCTCAGCTAAAGAGCTGTTTGATTTTTCTTTGCTCATCCCTAATTCAGGGGGCAGCCACCCTGAACTGGCAACCTTTAAAATCAAAAGCATAATTTTATATTCTCTAGGCACCATTACATTAGCGACTGGAATTATTTCTATGATTTGGGCCAATATTTCCTATTGCGTTGTTGATCCGATACGTTTGTGGGTATGGGCTTCTAATTATAGTGTCAGCTTTGCTCTGGTCCTTGTGTCAGGGGCATTCTTTAGCATCAAAGGATTCTCAACATCTTCAAAAATCTTCTCTTATTTCTTCATCACCTTATGCCTAGGGGCCCCGCTCTGTGGCCGCTATGGAATAGCTGTTTATAATGGTTTCTATGACCGATCTCCTGTTGAAGAATTTGAGCAAGTCGTCATTAATAAATACATCACCCACCATAAAAGCTCCACCTATTATCATGTGGTTGTCAGTCCCTGGCGGCAGAAAATGAAAGATTGGTCCTTTACAACTAATTCCCTCGAATATGACAACATTCAGCTAGGAGACACTCAATACACAATTTCGACCAGTGCCGGTCGTTTAGGATTTGAATGGGTTTTAAGCGAACGATTAACCCCGACAAGAAAAATTGATAAGCTCCCCCAAGTCTGAAAATTTTAATAATTTCCATACCCTTTTAGATCCAGAGGCGATCAATATCCCTATTGTTTTCAATGCCAATTTAACCTGGTGGTCAGTGAGGGGGCTTGTTACTACGGGCCAGGATAAAAAAAGTGTTTTAGGACCTGCCAAACCAGTTTCCTAAGGCAGATTGGAATCTGCCTTCTGTAAGTGCTATAATTGATTTCATATGATACCAATCCCTGGATGTAAAATGTGTGCCAAACGAATACTGGATGCCATGCCCGAATGGGTTCATGTAGTTCTTGGAATCTTTTGTTTCGTTTTTGTAATTTATATAATCTACTTTTGCATTAAACTTCTTTTATCCTTTCAATAACTAATAATTATTATATTTGGGGCCTTATGCAGATACGATATCCTTATGGTTGTTTGACTAAAATCTATACTTGTGTTAGCCTTTGATAATTATCATTTAGAATTTCTACCTTAGGAGATTCACATGTCCAAACCAAAATTTATTAAATACCTCTGGCAGCATTGGAAGAGCATTCTTTTGTGGGGATTTTTTATCAGCTTGTTGTTTATGCTCATTATTTTCATCTACTTAGGAGGCCAGAGCTTCTTTGAACTCGAAAGCTTCTCCCGTCGCAACCTTCTGGCTAACATGTCGCTTTACATTGTTATCTTCTTAGTCGTAGGTATCTTTCAAGCCCTTATTTCCACCTACTTTTATTTCTACTTCATGATGGGTGGTGGTATGAATAAGATGCTGGGTAACTCCAGCGCAGAGAAGACAAAAACAGATATTAAATGGGATGATGTCATCGGCATGGAAGAGGCCAAACGTGATGCTTGGGAAATCGTCCAATTTATCAAAGATACAGACAAAGTCAAAGCTATTGGCGGCACCATGATCAAAGGGGTCATCATGGTAGGACCTCCTGGATGCGGTAAAACTTATTTAGCCAAAGCTATTGCCACCGAATGCGGACTTCCCTTTCTTTCTGCCGTTGGTAGTGAATTCGTTGGTATGATCATAGGGTTAGGAGCGGCTAAAATTAAATCTCTCTTTCAAAAAGCCCGACAATTAGCGGCCGTTGAAGGTGGATGCTTAATCTTTATCGATGAAATCGACGCCTTTGCAACTCCTCGTCAAGAAGAAAAAGGCTTCGGTGGTTCTATCTCTCATAACGCGGCCGTCAACCAATTCTTAACAGAATTAGATGGTCTTAGAAAAAAAGAAAACAATATCGTCATCATTGCTGCAACCAACGTAGCTCCTGAAAAACTAGATCCAGCAATCATGCGTTCTGGCCGTTTCGACCGCAAGGTAACCGTTGAGAAACCTACCGCCAAAGAACGCGAAGCACTTATCCATTATTATCTTAAAAAAGTTATCGGTGGTTCTATCTCTCATAACGCGGCCGTCAACCAATTCTTAACAGAATTAGA
>JBAXBI010000072.1:0-6366 GCA_037142055.1 Candidatus Omnitrophota bacterium
ATTGGGCAAACTGTTGGGCGAGGGACGATGTTTAGAACTTGGTTTCTGTGGTGGCAACATCGCGGTTACCGATTGAGCATCATGGTGATTTTACAATGATGTTATTTGAGAATGAAATCGATGACTGCGATCACTTTGCATTGTGGAAGCCACCAGTAGAAGAGGGGCATCCCCCTTTGGTGCGGATTCATTCGGAATGTATTACAGGCGATGTATTTGGATCCTGCAAATGTGATTGTGGAAAGCAATTAGAGCAATCTTTGGCTCTTTTGGCGGTGGAAGGAGGCGTGCTCATTTATATGCGTCAAGAAGGGCGTGGTGTCGGTTTGGCCAATAAAATAAAGGCCTATTCTTTACAAGATGAAGGGTACGATACCGTAGAAGCCAATGAGCATTTGGGATTGCCAGTAGATAACAGAAATTATGCGATGGCGTTTCAAATTTTGAAACATTTGGGTCTGAATCAAATCCGATTACTAACCAATAATCCTTTTAAAATGGCAGCTATGGAGCATTATGGGGTTAAGGTCTCTGCCATAGAGATTCTAAAAGGATTGAAATCCCAACACAAAATAGTTAATATAGTTGGCATTTAATAGCCCCCCTTCAGCATAGATACGGGGTCAAATCCTTGGCTAGGAGCAGAGAAATGTCAGGAGATATCCATATGTCATTAGAAGATAAGATTTCACAGGATTATGTGGTTGCAATGAAAGCGCGAGATGCTCTGCGCTCGTCAGTATTAAGTTTTCTTCGTGCACAAATTAAAAATGTCAAAATCGATCAACGTAAAGAAAAAGTTTCTGATGAAGAAGTAGTTGTAGTTCTAAAGAAACAGATTAAGCAGCGACAGGATTCTATTGCTCAATTTAAAGCTGGTGCTCGCCAAGACTTAGCTGATAAGGAAGAAAAAGAGTTAGGTATCCTTCAGGTTTATTTGCCAGCTCAAGCTTCTCCTGAGGTTATTCTGCAGACGATTGAAGAAGTTATCAAGGAGACTTCCGCTTCTTCTATTAAAGATATGGGTAAGGTTATGAAAGAGGTCTTAACAAAATTAGCTGGAGTGGCGGATAATCAACAGGTCAGCGCTTTAGTTAAGGAACGCCTTTCAAAGATCTGATGAGAAATTATTTAAGCCGTTTTTTTTTAGCTTTAGGAATTGGTATCGCCATTACAGCCGTAGGTTTCACTTTTTGGCTGCGAGATCGCTATGTAGTTCCTATTTTGACCTATCATCACATTGGAGATTATCCGAACAAATCTTTGATGTTAAATACTGTTAGTACAAAGGCTTTTGATCATCAGATGAATTTCTTACAAAGGCATGGGTATCAATTTATTAGTTTTGATAGTTTAGTAGATGGGATGAAAAAAGGTTATACGTTTGCTCGCAACACTGTTGTGATAACTTTTGATGATGGATATGAGGATAACTATACCAATGCATACCCAATTTTAAAGAAATATCATATTCCTGCGATGGTTTTTTTAGTTTCAGATAGAATTGGAGATCCTGGATTCTTAACCTGGGATCAAGTTAAAGAAATGGAAAAATCTGATTTTCTAGCAGGGGCCCATAGTCGACATCATCCGTATCTACCAGAAATAAGTTTAGATAAGGCTCAGGAAGAAATTTTAGGCAGTAAGAAAGTGATTGAACAAAATTTAGGACATTCGATTGAGTTTTTCGCATATCCATCGGGAGGTTTTTCTGAAGCGCTTAAAGATGTTGTTCGAGATTCTGGCTTTAAGGCAGCAGCTACAACTAATCGTGGTAAAGGGCGTCTTAATCAAAATCTCTTTGCGCTTAAGCGTATCCGTATGAATATTGGAGACGACCGTTATTCAGGGATGATTTTATGGGCTAAGTTATCTGGTTATTATAATTTCTTTCGAGCACATAAAGGTAGTGGGGGAATGCACAAGTGTGATTTACTAAAGTAGAAAGGTGCCTATGAGCCAGCAGTATTATTTTAATCAAGAAGGTTTTGTCATTGAGGATTACCAACATAAGAAAGTCTTTTCAAATTTTTTTCCAGGCGTATCTGGCCTCTGGGGAGTTCCTATGTGGGCCTTTTACGTTAATCGAGGACAAGCAATTGCCTCTTTTGGGATTGAATCTAAAGATAAGGCTATTTTAGAATTTCAACCTGCCAATCGTGCCTATCGATTAACGTCCATTCAAGGCTTCCGGACTTTCTTAAAAGTTACCGATGGTAAGACGCACAAGTTCTATGAGCCGTTTTCCAATAGCCACAGCAGTCCTTATAAAATCAAGCAGAGAATGATTGTTACGAGCCATGATTTGACTATTGAGGAAGTAAATACAACCTTAGGAGTTAAAATACTGGTTAACTATTTTACCCTGCCACAAGAGCCTTATGCAGCCTTGGTTCGCCGAGTGAGTTTGGAGAATATTTCTAAGAAATCAATTAAAATAGAGTGTATTGACGGGCTTCCAGCGATCAATCCATACGGACTTAAGGATTGGTTAAGCAAACATATTTCTCGTACGGTGGAGGCTTGGACGGCTGTAAGGAATATTTCTAAAAAGGCTCCATTCTATCAGTTTAAAGTTGAAGTGGCCGATACCCCTCAGGTGACTCCCATCGAAGAGGGGAATTTCTATTTCGCCTTTAATGAGTCTTCTTACGAGTTATTGGACATGATTGTTGATGCGTCTTGTGTCTTTGGGCAATCAAGCGACTTCTTAGTGCCTGAAGCTTTTATTGGTCAGAAGAGTTTTAATGTCAATAAGATTCAACAGACGTCTAATCGTACACCTTGTGCCTTCAGCTTCAGTCAAGCCTCTTTAAAACCTGGGAAGGTAAAGGCATGGACTGCAATGGTTGGTTTTGCCCATGATCTTGCAGAATTAAATAGCGTTGTTAAAAAGACTTTGCGTAAAGGTTATGTTCAACAGAAGGCTCAAGAGAATCGTTTGACGATCGATGGAATAAAAAATTATTGCTATACCCATAGTGCCGTTAATAGTTTCAATGAATATTGCGGGCAGACTTTTCTAGACAATATCTTGCGTGGAGGGCTGCCGATTTCTTTGGCTACGGCTAAAGGACCGGTTTCTTTTAATGTGTATAGTCGAAAACACGGAGACTTAGAGCGGGATTATAACTTTTTTACTTTAGCGCCTACATATTTCTCTCAAGGAAACGGTAATTACCGTGACGTGAATCAAAATCGCCGCAACGATGTTTGGTTTAACAGTGATGTAGGCGATAGCGCTATTGTCAGTTTTATGAATCTAATTCAAGCGGATGGCTACAATCCTTTAGTTATTAAAGGGTTGGCTTTTTCTATCGCTGATGAACGAGATATCGATCAAATTATTAAAGAATTTAAAATTAGCGAAGGAGCTCAGGCTCTTAAGGATCTTTTGAAAAAAGGTTTTATGCCGGGGGATTTATTGAAGTTGGTTATACGAGAGAAATTAATTAAGAGTTCGCGTGAGGATTTCTTAGGCAAGGTGCTTTCGTTAAGCCAAAAAAGAGAACAGGCAGATTTTGGTGAAGGGTTCTGGAGTGATCATTGGACTTATAATTTAGATTTAATGGAAAGTTATTTGAATTTGTATCCTGAGAAACTTAAGGAGATTCTTATTGATAAAGAGATCTTTAGTTTCTATTTAAGCGATGCTTATGTCCTTCCTCGTCTGAAAAGATATGTATTAACCAGTCGCGGAGTGCGGCAATATCATTCCTTGGCTGAGCATGACAGGGAAGTTAAGGCGAAGGAAAAAACTTATCAATTGCGCATTAAGGCAGGATCTGGAGAGGTCTATCAAACGAGTCTTTTGGTAAAATTGGTATGCCTCTTAGCTAATAAAGCAGCGACTCTTGATCCCTCTGGTATAGGTATTGAAATGGAAGCTAATAAACCTAATTGGTACGATTCTTTAAATGGTCTACCGGGCCTGTTGGGTTCTTCTATCTGTGAAGCTTTTGAACTTAAACGATGGGCATTGTTTGTTAAAGACAGTATTGCTAAGAGTCTTTCTTCTGATGTAGAAAAAGTTGAAATATTTGAAGAATTGGCAGATTTCTTAAGCAGTTTAACCCATCTATTATCAACAGAAGAAGACAGTCTAGAGTATTGGCAAAAATCGAATGATTTAAAGGAGCTCTACCGTCAAAGCGTTCGCTATGGTATTAACGGGACCCAAAGGACAGTAACCATTGGCGAGATTAAGAAGTTCTTAGACGCTGTGATTGTAAAAGTTGATGCGGGAACAACTAAGGCTCGTTATGAGAATGGACTTTTTGCTTCTTATTTTTATCATGAAGTAACAGGGCATGAAGCATTAGATAAGGCTCATCAAGGTCAATGTCATGTTAAACCTTTGAAATTTCAAAGACATGATTTGCCGTTATTCTTAGAAGGTTTTGTTCATGCGTTGCGCGTTTGTGATAATAAACAGGCTATAGAGCTCTTCCGTGCTGTTAAGAGCAGTGCTTTGTATGATCGCAAACTTGGAATGTATAAAGTCAATGCAGATCTAACTAAAGAAACTGAGGAGATAGGGCGGACTAGAGTGTTTCCTTCCGGATGGTTAGAAAATGAATCGGTATGGCTTCATATGGAGTATAAATATCTCTTGGAACTCTTACGTCGAGGGTTATCGAAAGAGTTTTTTGAAGCTATAAAGACTGCGTTTGTTCCTTTTTTAGATCCTCAAAGTTATGGTCGCAGCGTACTTGAGAATTCATCATTTATTGTCAGTAGTGCTCATGAAGATAAAGATTTGCATGGGCAAGGATTTGTTGCTCGTTTATCGGGCAGTACGGCAGAATTCTTACATATATGGCTTTTAATGAATATGGGCCTTAAGCCTTTTGCCATTAAAAAGGGGCAATTGACATTGACCTTTGCTCCACAGCTTCCCAATTGGTTATTTACAACCGAAGCTAAAGATGATTTGCCGGCCAATACTTATGCTTTTTCGTTTCTAGCTAAGACCTTGATGGTTTATCACAATCCATCGCGTGGGGATACTTTTGGTCCTAAAGCAGTTGTAGCGTCTAAGATTATTTTGACCTATTCGGATAAGGGGCGTACTGTCGAATTGGATGCGCCTGTTATCACAGGTGCTTTAGCTGAAGATGTTCGTCAAGGGAAGTTTCAAAGAATTGACGTTATTCTTAAGTAAAGTAAACAAATGATAAGATTCTATTGAGTTTCTTTTTCGTCTTGGTATATTTTGATTTAGAATGGATTCATTCAAAGAGAGGATAGAGCAATGGAAAAACCTTTGGTTGGTATTATCATGGGCAGTCAATCGGATTTAAAGATTATGGGAGCGGCAGCTGATATATTGGCAGAGTTTGGGGTAACTTTTGAAATTACCGTTATTTCTGCTCATCGCGCCCCTAAACGGACCTTTGATTACGCTTCAAATGCCATAAGTCGAGGACTAAAGGTTATTATTGCCGGTGCCGGCGGGGCAGCTCATTTGCCTGGAGTGGTTGCCGCCTTAACTACCTTACCTGTAATTGGAGTGCCTATTCGTTCTGCTAATTCCATCGAAGGACTGGATTCTTTATTTTCCATTGTTCAGATGCCTGAAGGTATACCTGTTGCTACGATGGCCACCAATGGGGCTAAGAATGCAGGAATCTTAGCGGCTCAGATCATAGGAACCTATGATGCAGCTTTAGCCCAGAAATTAGTGGATTATAAAAAAGTTCTAGAAAATAAAGTCGAGGCTTCTGCCAAGGATCTTGAGACAAAAGGCTATCGATTCTTTATGAGCCCGTAGTAAAAAATGTTCTTAGACCAAAACCCTTCATTTTCTTCTTCCCAAGATAAACTGCGCGTTGATATTAAATTTCTAACGACTATGTTAGGGGATGTTATTCGCCAGCAGCAGGGCGAAGAGCTGCTTTTGAGAATTGAAGAAATCCGTACCCTTGCCAGAGAAATCCGTCTGACAGAAAATCCGCTTTTGGTTGAGTCCCAAAAGAAGCTCATTGCCTCTTTAAGTTATAAAGAAGCCCATTTTGTTGTCCGAGCTTTTACTGTTTATTTCCAATTACTTAATATTGCGGAAGAACTCCAGCGTATTCGACGACTACGTTATTATGACCGCGACTTAAATGCATTAGAGGATATGTCCTTACGAAAGCTTTTTAAAGATTTACAAGATGAGGGGTTCACAAAGAAAGATATCGCAGATTTCCTTTCCCAATGCTCCATTGAACCTATTCTAACCGCACATCCTACTGAAGTTAAGCGGCGTACGATATTGGATCATTTATTCTTTATTGGTAATCAGCTTATTCAACTGGATCGAGTCGATTTGACTGTCCCAGAACAAGATAGGATTACCGATGGCATTAAAGAATCCTTAGA
>JBAXBI010000073.1:0-6332 GCA_037142055.1 Candidatus Omnitrophota bacterium
AGTTAAAATTATAAGATGCTCGAGAGCTTAAAGGAACGCCCTTGGCATCCCCCTTTTGTTCAACTCCCATCCATGACTTTCGAATAATCGTTCTCCTAAAATGTTCCGTTGAGAAAACATCCCTAAAGATCTTAGGATCAAATTCATTGCGTGGTTTGATTTGCGCATGATAATGACTTGCTGCATTGCCGGAGGGGACAAATATATAAATAATCTTCTCTGCTTGGCCTAACTCAAAATCAAATAAGTATGTGCACGCATTCTGCCGATAAATTTTTAATTGTGTCTTATATCTTTCCAGCACTTTTTCAAATACAGGTTGGAACCGCACAAAAACACGACCTCGATCACACTTGATATCCCTAGCCTGCATTCCGTCAATAAACTCAGTGAGATTTTCTTGAGGGTATAATTCACAGACCCTTTGAAGAAAACTATTTTCGACAGCCATACTAAGAGGGGCCGTTTCCTCTTCTTCATCAGTTACATCCTCTTCAGCAATAGTTTCACCTAATAATGTTAAACGATCCAAATCCCAAATCATTGCAAGTTTGAATAAACCAATTTTGTCTAAATCCAACCCATCTGTATTAATTTCTCCTTTACAAATCATCTGCTGCAACCGGCCATCGATGGCAAACAATATATCCATCATGACAGCACGCCCATTTCTATCATCTTCCTTCTCCCATTTCTGGGAAGAATCCATAATATAAGATCCAGCGACGGCACTTAAAATCGACAATAAGTTTGCCGGTGCCCTCTTTTGGAATTGTCTTACTCGAATCAAGACTAATCGTCTCGCCGAATCTTTAATATTCTGAATTCTCTGATTCCGATCCTGCTCATTAAAATACTCTTCTGCAGCTTTTGAATCTTGGGATTCCCCAGCTAAAGGATCTGTTTCTGCTGGGGGATCAACATTATCAGAAACCTCTTCTGGCTCATCCTCCCCTGTCGTTACGGCAATATCTTTTTTGTTTGCTTGCTGATGCAATTGCTTAGTAAGTTTCTCAACCGAACTACCTCTATTTTTAAGATATTGCCTGACCAATCCCCGGATTAAATACCTAAATGGCCCCTGATAATCGTGATGGCCCAATACTATTAAATTAATCTGTCTTCTAATCTTAGCGCCTACCAGTAATGGGTTTTCTGCTAAAACATAAATAAGGGCAGCATTCATCATTGCTTCATTATGTTGTTCTGACTTTGGTGTAATCTTTCTTGCTAATCCTAATAAAACATATGAAGCTGATTCTTTAAACTCTTCCAATCTTGTATTAATAAGTTTTAAGTAGTCTCCTTGCTCCTTTACGCTCGGAGACTGAGGATCCATACATTCTGCAAGCCAAACAAGAAGGTCATGAAATTGTTCATCAATTATCTTGGCAATTCTTTCTGTATTAGCACCATTGCCTTTTAATACTGGAATTAATCCTTTTGATCCCACATACTCCCAAGTGACCAGTGGTGATTTTGTTTTTTCACCCCAATCTTCGTCTCGATAAAGATTGATAACCTGTCCATGGCGTTGATCATTCTCAACTGTTACAACAACTAGTGCCTCTAGCTGGGGCTCTTTTGATTGTTCCCTTAGCTCGGCAACCTTTGTGTTGGGTTTAATCAAATATAAAACTTCTCTTCCTAAAGGATCCAATGGACATCCGTCTACAACAATTAAACGGTTATGCCCCCACGTGGTAACAAATCTCATTCCTGTCTGAGAAACATTTCTCCCTCTGCTATATTCAATAATAGGAACAGCTTCTTGAATTAATCCCTTTTTAACTACCTCGTCATTGAAATATTTATACAACGAAATTACAACGCCGTTTAAAGGTTCTGGTAGCTTACCTGATGAGTTCCTTATCCTTCGCAGTGATTCCTCATCTTCTTGTTGGTTGATGATCCGTTCTCTAGCCTGACTTAGATGATACCCCACTGCCTCACGTCCTTTGGGGTGACCTGAGTAGTCTTTGAATCCCAACCTATATAATTCCTTGCCAATTTGGGCATGATCCATTTGTTTTCTTCCGCTGAGACAATAGTAAAAGATTACTGCCAACGCCTCAACTTGCGAGAGAAATAGAAATCTCTTTTTAAACGTATTTACATCCGTTAATCCCCAATTTTCTGCGACCCAATGCCAAGCATCAGGTAAAGGAGTTAGACCTTCATTCTGGATAAGGATCGTCAGAATTGTTGGAAATTCTGGCCACACACAAGCAACTCTCCGTAGGGAGAATTCTGCCTCTTCGTTAGCGCTTCGTAATCTATTTAAAGCACGATGTCGTGTTGATTTGACAATCTCTACTTCATTAAATACTCCCTCTTGTTCTAAACAACCAGCAGACTTAAAAGCTATAAAGGCTTCTCGTTCTTGAATTTTCTGAGCATTTAATCCAAAGGTAAACATTAAACTTAAGGCTTCACCAATATTAAGTAATAAAAACCGCCGCTTAAGATCTGATACATCCCTTAAAGAAAGCTCAGATGCAAGCCAATGCCAGCCGTCTTCATAGGTTATAAAACGCTGCCATTCTTCCTTATCAATAAAATGAGGACACTCGACTACAAACGGATCTTCACCACTAAATTGGTCAAGGTAGGCTTCGATCCTAGCACGCTCCTTAAGATCAACTATTCTCAATCGCTCCTCCGTAATCTTATCTCGCCATGCAGGTAATGAAGCCTCATCAGTAGAAGCCGCTGAAACTCTGCCTAACTCTACATTCTTTTGACCTAACTGATTTACTCGTTCTAAGATATGGCCGTCTTCTTGTATCAACCGATGTAATACTTCCTCTCTAACAGCCGCCCATTCTGCAATCTTCCACGGCGTAAAGACCAAACACACCTGATCCTTCTTATAAACCTGGGCTCTTTCTCTCTCAATACATTTAAGGGCATAAAGGACTTGCTTTCGGTGATCTTTTAATTCGGAAGCTTTCAAAGCACTTACAATCATAGGATTATTCTTAGTGCGGTTTGCAATTGTCTGTCGATAAACGCCTGCTTTAGCTGCGATCGTGACCCCAGTTATCTCTTGCTCACCCTCTGATAAATCAACCAAGGCATCAACAATACGCAAATCAAATCCATTGGTTCTAACGGCTAGTTCCACCATTCTTTTAAACACTGAATCTCTTTTTTCCGTTGCCCATAAATTAGCGATATCGGTTTGTGCCTCTTGGGCAATTTCTTCTCTGGTCAAAGCCCTCCTCACATCTTGTGATTGAAGTCTTTCTAGAACTTCTGTAAATCTCTCTACCATTGTTGGGGTTCTTATTCCTTGACGACTATCAACAAATTCTTTAACCACCCCAGCTAGCCATGGATTAACCCCCAAGCAATGTGTCAGCTCCCGCTTTGTCCTTTCGGCCACAATACAAATTTCAGCAAGTCCCGCCTTTTGATCCAGTCTTAATTCTTGAGTTAATAACTTAACCGCTAAAAGCACCTGCTGATCATCTACACTAATAGCTTTTGTCTTCTCTTCCCGACTAGGCATAAGAGCTACTGATACGCTGCCGTTTCGCATTGAAATTGGCATTGGTTGCTCTTTAGGCCAAGTTTCGGCGCTGATTAACGCATCACTTTGGTTACCATTGAATACTCCTTCTTTTCTCGCCTGTTTATCAATGGCCCATAAAGCGGCCGCCCAAGAACCATATTCCATGCATAACTTAACATACAAATTACCTCTCTTATCTTCGGTTAAAGATGTCTTGGTCAAAACTTTCCTTTGTCGGATTCTTTCAAGCATTATTCCCATAACCACATCCGTTGTCCACTTATCGGCAGAGCGTACTTTATTGCGCACGGTCCTTGCTTGCTCTGGAAGACCTCGATTAATTTTCTCTATCGCCTTAGCCTTGGCTCTAGATAGACTAGAAACTGAATATCCTCCTAACTCACGACCGATCACATCTAAAGTAGGCGTTTGCTCAGGAGACTTCTCAAAACATCGCCAAATAACCTTTTGCTCTAATTCGCTCAATGTCTGCCAGGCATTAGCAAAATGTTTGGGATCAATACGCAAGTTACCTGCCAAGATCTTCACTGTCGCACTTGGAATCTTAATCTTTCCTAATCTCTTTTTATCAATTCCTGGACCTAATTGTTCTCGTATTTGGGCAACTTTCGCTTGCGGCTCTGGGGTATATTCTAAAAAAGCTACTTCATGAAAAACTGGCTCCCTAAGGGGTAAATGAATATAATCCCGCTTTAGCCTGACTGTAATTGGCTGTTCTTGTTGCCCGCTTGAAACAAGAGCTTTTAATTCTTGTGGTTTAATACCCAAACGATCATCAACTCCTATCGTAAGCACCGGCACATCTTGGCTGTTATCATAAGAGACTGCCCGAATTAAAGGCTCTTGAGCTTCCGAAGAGTACCCGGGGTAGTTGGGTTCTTCCTGCAAATTCTCTACATATAAATACCTAACAGGTGTGGGGTTTTGAGGAATCTTTGTTGGAGTATCTAAAATATATAAACCTCTCACTTTTTCGCTGACTTGTTGACAATCGACTAAAGACTCAATCGTAAGGGCTTGTGGTTCTACCGTAAACAATACCAACCCATCAGAAGATAAATATCGGTTGGGAAATCTTGTACTCCTTACGCCCCGAGCTTCTGTTAAAAGATTCTTATAATATTCACTCCTATCAAAGGATGACGAAGTCCTTTCTCGTTGAACTGGCATTTCTTCTCTCTGGCGTGGTTCTATGAGTTGAATTCTATGCTTCTGCAGGCGATCAGTAGCTTTAAATAAAAGTGGATTACGATGCCCTTCACCCACATTACCTGCAGAAGCCAGAGCATTTAACAAATGGACATCCTCTCTTCCTACTATAATTCTTTGTGCTTCATCAATGCCTAATCCCAAAATTAACGACGTTAAATCCTCTGAAGCATCCTTAGGATTATCCAAAGGCCATAAAAGCTCCCCAGCTCTTTGATGATCAAATCCTCCTGTTGTAACCATCGCCTCGATCGCTTCAAGAGCCTCCCGAGCTGTTCGTATCAGGATTGGCTCTTCACTAATTACTTCTGCTCCAAGAACCAAATTTTGGAAAAACGAACAAAGAGTCTCTTTAATGTTCTTAAGAATATCCACCCCTAAGCGTATTTGCTCACGGCTTGAATTTGGATCTTTCAATAATCGCAACGCTCTACTCAAATGATGGCTTATGATAAAACTAGCGATCCCACGATTCCGCAAAGTGCCTTGGTCAATAACACTAAAAGCTTCTAAGAAATATATATATGGATCATTCATCACCTCTGGTACTTCTGCCAACTGCTCATCGAGCGCCTCAATTAAAGTTAAACGCATCCAGCGATAAAATCTTAAATCCGCATCCAAGGCATTAAATTCATCGGGATAAAGTTCATGGTGCAAAAGAAGAGCCCTAAGCAGCACAGGAAGATCAAAGAAGGCTTCGTTGATTTGAAGGGATCCCTCTGCATTCTGAGCGATGTAATAATCACCGCAGTTGTCATTGAAAATTAAAACATTAATGTAGGATCCTGCTGGACGCGTTAAATTTTGAGACTTAAAATAGGCTTCAAGACATTTAATAGTTTCTCCCCACGCCCCTTCAATATCTTTCTGCTGGGTATTATTATAACGGACAGTACCTGGCTTCCAATAGAAGGTAAAGAGTTCTTCCTGAGTCGGTTCTAAGAATCCTTGGCCTTGTTCTTTATAATATGCGTTGCCATTTAAAAATCTCCTAATTCTTCCTAAAGGATTTCGATGAGACAACCTTTCTGCAGGCTCTAGTGTATAAGGATCAACTAATCCATCTTCCACCAACATCTTTGTATTTGGATCAATCCGATAACCTTTGATTAATTGAGTTATTTCCTCCGGCGCATTCCCCACTCTATAATCAAATGTATCTAACAGTAAGGGGGATGCTCTGACATCCGCTAGTAATCCTCTACGAACCATTTCTATGATGGTCGATAAATTTATATTATCGCCCTTTAAGATCAAAGGCATACCATTTGTAAAATTAAGCCCTTCTAAGATATATTCACAATTTTGTCTAGGATCTTGGACTGTCACTCGTATCTCTTGTTTATTATCTTCTCTACGGAAAATTAGAGGATACAACTGGTAATCTGGAGACACCGATTGTGCTCTTTTACCTTCAAAGGAAACAAGCTCTATATCTGTCTTGACTCTAAATCTAAACCGCGAATTGTTGAATCCTTTCTCATTTATCTCTTGAGATCTAAATGAAAAAGATTGTATTTCTTCTTTATCGACTAGTTTGTTAAATTCTTTAAAGTCATCCGAACGGCTTAAGTAATAACAC
>JBAXBI010000074.1:0-6323 GCA_037142055.1 Candidatus Omnitrophota bacterium
CGCAAAAACGCAGGTAATAAAGCCAACAAAGCGCCAAATGCCGTACAAAGATCCACGGTCACGTTATACCAAGCAAAGGTTTGAGTGCGATTTTTATCATCTGAAATCTGCGGGATAATCGCCTGCTCAACCGTCAACCCCATTCCCCTATCACGACCCATACCATTTAGCATTCCAACAAATGCCGCTAAAAAAATAACAAAATGCTGTTGGACTAACGCTAATACAATGCCGCCTATAGCCATCAAGAAACCGACCATAGCAAGCGTACGAGCGCGTCCGTAATGGTCTGCACAAAATGAAGCCAAAAGAACACCTAAGGCACATCCAGCTAAACCTAAAGAAATCACAACCGCAATTTGACCAATAGGAAAATCAATGGATGATAGATAAAGGGACAGAATTACACTAGAGAGACTGATAGCCAATGCGCGAAGCCCCGCGCTGGCAAATATAAGGGTACGATCCATAAATTTTTTAGAAGAGAAAACGAATAACAAATTACTTAAAATTGTAATTATTTAATAATTCTTGATTGGTTGGATATTTCGTTAACCTATCCACTAAAGCCTGGGCCGCTTCAACCTTACCTAAAGAGGCTAGCTTCTTTCTTAGGTTTTCAACCTGCTGATATTCTTGCGCTTCAAATAAAATCTCCTGCTTGCGGGTGGCGCTTTTAGATAAATCAATGGCTGGAAAAATTCGATGATTAGCAATTTCCCGAGAAAGCACAACCTCCATATTTCCCGTACCTTTGAATTCTTCAAAGATCACTTCATCCATGCGAGAGCCCGTCTCAATTAAAATGGTGGCCAGAATCGTCAATGAACCGCCATTTTCAATCTTACGGGCATAACCAAAGATTCGTCGAGGCACTTCCATGGCTCGCGCATCCACCCCACCTGAAAGTGTCCGTCCGCCTGAAGGCCTTTGCGCATTGTGCACACGGGCTAAGCGAGTCAGTGAATCGATAACAACCATGACATTGCCACCCTCTGCCGTTTCTTGAAAAACTTTTTTCATTAATTGATCCGCCGTAGCTAGATGATCATCATAGCTCTTATCAGAGGAAGAACTATGAATATCAGCGGCTACTGAACGTTTAAAATCGGTCACTTCTTCAGGACGCTCATCAATTAATAGACAATGTAATTTGATATCAGGATAACCTTTTAAAATAGACTGACACAAATGTTTAAGGAAGGTTGTTTTCCCGGCTCCTGGAGGAGCGACAATTAATCCACGCTGTCCCATCCCAATGGGACAAATAATATCCATAGCACGCATGGTCATTTCAGACGATCCTTTTTCAAGGCGTATGCGCGGACTAGGGTCTATGGGTACGCCAGATAGAAAACGTCGCTGGGCATCATCTTGTCTGTGAGGTGGTTTATATCTATACATGAGAAAATCTTTATAATTTACTGATTAAAAGTTAACAGGGGTACCTGTCATAGAGTATTGCTTGACTGGCAAAATGAGTATACCATTTTTATATCTTCCTTGTTGCCTTAATTTACCGTTTGGCCAAAAAACCTTAAATGGCCCATCAAGCATCTGATTAGCATTATACCTTAACACAGCTCTCACTTTCCCGTTTGGAAAATATAATTTCTTTTCTACACTGGCTAAACATAAAGTAGGACAAAGAAGCATTAAAACGATCACTACTGCTACTGGTCTTTTCATTATCGACTCTCCTTCCCCTTCCACATTATTAATGACTTTGAATTTCTTTAATAGCTAACTCTACCACAGAACCTTCCCTCTTAGGTTGAAGATCTTGATGACGTTCAAAGAAGGTAAATAAACTATAAACGCAAGGCACAACAAAGAGGGTGAAAAAGGTTGAAACAATAACACCTCCGATGACCGCAATCGACATAGGAATACGTACCTCCGCACCAGGACCCAAGGCCATGGCCGGTGGGATTGCGGCTGCAATGGTAGCGCATGAGGTCATCAGAATCGGACGAAGACGGATAGGACAAGCCTCTAATAAAGCTTCTTTAACAGGCTTTCCCTGCTCTCTTACATTATTAGTGAAATCAACCAGCAAGATAGAGTTCTTCTTGACGATCCCCATCAAGAGCACTATCCCGATTAAACTATAAACATTTAAAGACTGCCCAAAAGCCCAAAGAGCAAATAATGCGCCTGAAACACTAAAAGGCAATGCCATCAAGATACTGATGGGATGCACATAACTATTAAACTGTGAAGCCAATACCATGTAGGCAACCGCAATACCCAGTAAGAATATAAATCCAACCCCTTGATTAGATTCTTGAGAGGCTTTTGAACTGCCAGTAAAGATAGCATGATAACCTTCCGGTAAAATAGACTTAGCAATCTTCATTGCTTCAGCCATAGCATCGGACTGTGATTTTCCTGGGGCAATGTTAGCTGTGATATTGATGGCCCGTTCACGATCACGACGAGTAATGGTGACTGCTGTGGGCTTCTGCTCAATGGTGACCAACTCCTTTAACTGCACCAACTCCCCTCGATTATTCCAAACCCTTAAATTAAGAATATCCTCAGGCTTGGCCCGCTGATCTGGAATTAACCGAACCTTGACATCATAACGCTTATCATTATGGGTATACTGGGAGACTTTTAAAGTTCCGATAAGGGCGTTAACAGTATTGTTAATATCCTCAACACTCACCCCATGCTCTGCCGCCTTGATGCGGTTGGGAATCACGCGAACTTCTGAAGCCCCTTCCTGATAATCCGTATCCACGTCAGCCATTAAGCTGTTTTTACTCATTGTTTCTCGTACCTGATCAGCATATTTCCAAAGAGTATCCCAATCCGGTCCTTGGATTGTCATTTCAATAGGGAATCCTCTCTGAGCAGAGAAGCCGCTTAATGATAGATCTTGAATAAACGCTTTCAAATGAGGGATTTTATTAAGCTCTTTACGATAAATAGCCATAATCTCCGATTGTTTCAGACGGTGCTTCAGTTGTGTATCAACAGGACGGTCTTTAGGATCTTTGAGGGTTACAAAGATAATCCCCTGGTTAACCTGTCCCCCTTGAAAACCGCCGATCGCCGCAAAATAACGCCTTGCTTCAGGACGACTCATCACAAATTCCTCAGCCTGCTTAAAAACCCCACTGGTATAATCAATGGAAGAACCAACCGGTGTTTTAAGGCTAATCAAAAACATACTTTGATCTTGAGGAGGGACAAACTCCTTACGTAAATGTCCTCCAAAATAAAACGCCATTGCAACGGATAAAATGACAGAGGAGATAAAGACAAACCATCTATGCCCTAGTGCCCATTGAAGATTCTTACGATAACTTGCGGCGAGATTTTGAAAAGCATTGTCTACGAAACGACCAAAACGACTGACTCTTTCTCCAACCTTTAGAAATTGTGAACAACGCATAGGAGTCAGCATAAGGGCTTCTAACAGAGAAAGCGCAACCGCCACCGAGATCGTTACACCAAACTGATAGAAGAATTTACCGATAATCCCCGACATAAAAGCAACAGGAAGAAAGATCGCAATAATCGCCATCGTCGCCGCCAGTGCCGCAAAGGTAATTTGACGCGCCCCCTGCTGGGCGGCCTCAACCTTGCCCATCCCATGCTCCCTATAGCGGACAATATTCTCAAGCACCATAATTGAGTCATCAACGACAATGCCGATTGCCAAAGACAATCCCAAAACGGTAAAAGTATTAAGTGTGAAGCCTAAGAAATTAATAATAATAAACGTTCCAATAATAGACGTAGGAATTGCCATCAAGATATTAAGCGTGGCGGTCCAGGAACCTAAGAACACCCAACAGACTAAGGAAGTCACGACGGCTGAAAGAAACAGAGTAAAATAAAGTTCTTTAATCGAATCTTCAATAAATTTACTACGGTTAATGACCAAATCAAGATCCAAGCCCTTAGGCAACTGCTTTTGAACTTCCTTCCATTTCTTAAGGACGCCATGCATAACTTCAACTTCATTAGA
Source organism: Candidatus Omnitrophota bacterium (assembly GCA_037142055.1). Lineage (GTDB taxonomy): Bacteria > Omnitrophota > Gorgyraeia > Zapsychrales > Fredricksoniimonadaceae > JACQCF01. Next base: position 3,983 of record JBAXBI010000074.1, read on the forward strand.
ACCTATTTGCTTTTGAATACCCAAACCAATGGCCGTTGTCCCATTGCTACGGGATAAACGACGAATATCATCTAACCCATCTTCGGCATAACCGACATCCTTTAGGAAAATAGGTTTATAGTTGGGCTGGCCATTACGGTTGGCAATAACGATGTTATTGAATTCCTCGGGACTTTTAGCCTCCCCCATCGCACGCACATCTTGCTCTTTAAGCGAGGTTTCAATTCGTCCGGCTGGAATTTCTGCATGTTCGTTACCAATGGCGGCCACAACATCTTTAACTGTCAATTCATTAGCTGTAAGCTTGTCTCGATCGATCCAAAAACGCAAATTAGGCGGCACAAATCCACCTAAAGCAACTTGGCCTACCCCATGCACAGGAGCAAATTTATCCTGCAAATGATCCTGCACGTACTCCATCAACTGACGAGAGTTAGCCTCTTTCCCATGCAAGGTAAACCAAATGATCGGCTGCTGAGTGGGATTAACCTTGGTGACAATGGGGGGATCTATATCCTTAGGTAAAAGCCGCTGCGCTTGAGAAATCTTCGCCTGAACCTCTTGAACCGCCACATCAATGTTTCTGCCTAATTCCAATTCAATCGTAATGCTAGCTGACCCATCTTGAACGGAACTCGTCACATTCTTAATGCCCTGCACCGACATGACCGCACTTTCAATGATATCGACCACATTGCTTTCCATAACAGCGGGCGCCGCCCCCTGCCAAGTGACGTTGACAGAAATGACTGGAAACTCCACATCGGGAAGTTGGCTGACCCCCATACCAAAGAAACTAATCAACCCAAAGACAATTAAGGCGGTCATAAACATCCAAGCAAACACTGGTCTTTTAATCGATAAATCAGAAAGCGTCATGGCCTACATCTCCTGTAGCTATCTTCAAATTCCAATAGAATCTTTTGGTCTCATTTTTAACAATAATGTAATCCCTAAAACTACTCTCCCAATCCTGGAGCGCTTGTAACACTTCAAGATTATTAACCAAACTATGATTATAATCATCCTGTTGAAGACGGTAATTTCTATTCGCCGCATCGGATGCTTTTCTTAATGCGAGCTCTCTTTTTTGATCCAAGGTAAATTTCGTATAAGCGTTTTGAATATCTAAAACAGCAGCCCGTTTAGTTTGACTTAAACTTAACTCCGACTCCCTCTCTTGAGCTTTTGCTTGCTTTAAAGCTCCAATGGTTGTGGTGCCATTAAAAACCGGGACGTTAACGTTTAAGGTGATATCCCAATCCACATCTGCACTAGAACCTTGACGCTTATCATAAGTATCACCATTTAAGCTAACCGTCGGGAAGAACCCAGCACGGGCGACCGTGACAGCTTTTTGAGCTACGATCAAAGCTTCTCTCGCTGCCTCCACATCAGGACGCTGAATGACCAAGGCTGTTAATTCTTCCATACTTTTTACTGAATCATTCGGCAAATCTTCATCCTTTATATTTGTCACTGGCTTCCCTACAAGGAATTCTAAAAGCTGACGGGCCACTTCCAATTGACTGCGCACACCTTCTTGGTCTGCTTCTGTCTTATAAAGAGAAGCTTGTGCACTGGCCACTTCACTTTCACGGGACCTTCCCAGACTCTGACGACGTTTAAGTTCAGCCAAGCGGTCTTCAAAAGCCTTATGGATATCATCAAGAACCTGTAAATCTTCCTGATAACTTTCAAAATAATAAAAAGCATCAGAGACGTCGATAAAAAGCAATTCTTTAGCACGCTTCAACTGACTTTCACGCTCCTTATGCTGTGCTTTGGCTCCTGCAATTGCCGCATATTCTTTAAACCCGCTAAATAAAGGCTGACTAAAAGTAAATCGACGAGATCGAATACTGCGCGGGTTATCTCCAGAGCCTCTGTCCTGCCACTGTGAAGAGGCTACATAATTAACTTGAGGCAAAACCCCACTTAGAGATTGCCAGAACTGTCCTTCTGCTTCTTTAATAACCTGTTGGTTAATAGCGATCGTTTCAGAACGATTGAGTGCTAATTGATAACATTGTTTAAGGGTCAAAGGATCCTCCGCATAAGCAATACCCGATAACAAATTAAAAGACAACAAAAGCCCGGCAACCCAGGCACACATTTGAGTTGAAATCACTTTAACCACCTTTTCTAAGATTTCTAAATACTGTCGTCGGTCCCCTGCTGATACCTTGGTAAAAACCTTCTCCAGACTACGACGTTTTTGTTCCCAAATATTAGAGACAATTTTCTTACCCCTTTCGGTAATCTCAACCCGGACACTTCGCCTGTCATCTTCTCCGACTTGACGGCTAACCAATTTAGAAGCAATAAGCCTATCAATAAG
>JBAXBI010000075.1:0-6318 GCA_037142055.1 Candidatus Omnitrophota bacterium
CAACCCGATGGATGATAATGTAAAGATAATGAATGAGACTTTAGAACTTGCTGGCCGTGAAGAACGTATTTCTGAATTATATAAAACAAACCAATGGGTTCGATGGACATATGAGTATCTTTATAATGCCTACCTTTTGGGTAGGAGATTAGATTGTAATTTTATTTGTTGGCCTTCTCCGCATAGTGTAAAAAATCCTCTTTCTGAACAGCAAAAGCAGTGGCTCTTAAAATGGATTCCTCAAGATTCAACCCAACTAGCTCCAGGCTAATTAGGTTTCTTGTTACTTGTTCTTAGAAGTTTATAGCCGCACCATACCTAAATACCCACGAATTTCTCTTATTGAAGAACGACGTCTTATAGCTAAAGCAAAAAAGGGCTCTAAAAAGGAAATGGAAGAGCTTGTTCTTCGCCATATGGGTTTCGTCATCTTTAGGATCTATAAGAAAGTTTTCCCAACCTACATAGATCGTTTTGGGGAAGATATCCTTACTGAAGCTACTCTTATTTTGTATGACAAAATAAAGACATACAATCTCAGGTATAGAGATAAGGCAGGAAATTTTAAGCCTGTACGCTTTTCCTCGTATGTTTGGAAGAGGATAGACGGATTTATCTTAGATTTCTTAAAAAAGGAGCTGGAGAGAGAAAGACGGCAAACAAGCCCAGATTGGGGAAGATTTGACCCAGATGAACCGTTAAAAGAGGGGATTTATGACGAGGATTATGTTGATTTATAGTCATATTATGGGCTTTGTCCACCCTATATAGGTGGACATTTCGTTACTATCAACGTGTCAAAGGGTTACGAAAAATGCCTCTCTAAAATGTTGGACAAAAAAGACATTTCTTACACATAACATAGACATGCTGATTTGTTGACCTCCGTATAATCTTTGGTAACCCTAATCTCAGATTTTTAAAATTGAGGAATTGCTATTAATAAGGGCAGGTTTGGAAAGAGATTCCAATAGGAGATAGCAATACACACCGTCCCGGTCTACGGAGTTTTTAGGGTTAGAACGAGCAATTGTCCTAACCCGTTTCTTTCAAAATAGTTATGAGGTTCGAGTTTTGACTCTAAAACTACCACTCTGATATCTCAGGGAACCAAATTATTTGATGCCTCGTTCGGGCTAATCCGGGCGAGGTTTCTTTATTTTTGCTGAAGTTTTAGTTAAAGAGCATAAAGAGATTAAAGGACTCAACACCTAGAACTTATGTGATAATATATATAAGTGAAGCGGAGCAGATCTTAATGGCCCTAGCAAAATTTTATTTCCCTGCTGATTGCTGAAACACTAAAAGCTAAAGCAATGCCAGAGAAGGCCGAAGCTGGCAAGAATTGGAAAACTAATGAATGAGTTATTTACACTTTCATCAGACCTCATGTGTGTTGCTTCAACCGAGGGGTATTTTAAGGAATTGAACCCAGCGTGGGAGAAGGTATTGGGCTATACATGTGAAGAATTACTTTCGAAGCCTTTTGTAGAATTTATCCATCCTGACGATGTTAAACTCACCTTAACAGAAATTGAAAAACAGATCAAAGGTCAAGCCACTATTAATTTTATTAATCGTTATCTTTGCAAGGATGGATCTTATAAATGGCTTCATTGGCATGCGACACCAGCGGAAAATAATACGATTCTTTATGCCGTGGCGAGGGATATTACCCAGAGCAAGAGGGCGGAGGAACAATTACAGAAAAGTGAGAAAAGATACCAGTCTTTATTCGCCGCCAGTAATGAGGGGATCGCGATCCATGAAATTGTCACTGACGCAGTAGGCAAGGCCATTGATTACCGCATTATTGATGCCAATTTTGCGTTTGAGAAAATCCTTGGCATACCTCGGGATAAAGCCATTGGCATTCTCGCTTCAAAACTCTACGGGACTAATGACCCTCCGTTTTTGGATAAATATGCAAAAATTGCTAAAACCGGAGAATATAACGTATTTGATATCTATTTTCCTTCGATGGCTAAACACTTCCTGATTTCTGTTTTCTCACCATCCAGGGGGTTGTTCGCTACCATATTTCTGGATATCACCGAACGTAAGCGGGCGGAAGAGTTGCTGCGGGAGTCTCAGAAGAATCTAAAAATGTATACGCAGAGAATACTGGCTGTTCGCGAGGAGGAAAAGAAAAAATTGTCTGTTAATTTGCATGATGAGGTTGGAGCAATGGCCGTTTCCTTTAATGCAGGGTTAAGTATTATTCAATCTGATTTGGAAACGAAAGATCTAAAGAGCGCCCTTCAGAATATTCGTAAAACAAAGGTCGTTTTAAAACAAGAGGTTGCCAATTTTAGGAAGATCGTAGAAGAACTTCGTCCTCCGAATATAGATATTATTGGGTTGGTTGGAATTCTGAAGGAGAAATTCATTAAAATTGCAAAGGACAGAGACCTGAAGATTCGGTTTGAAGGTCAGCCTGGGAAGATTAAACTAAACGATCAAGTGACCATCGCCATTTACCGCGTGACCCAGGAGGCTTTCACAAACATTGCAAAGTATGCTAAGGCCAAGAATGTAGTTGTTCATTTGTCTTGGGATAACATCCAGTTAAAGTTTTCTATTTGTGATGACGGTATGGGGTTTGACGTCAATCGTGCTTTAAATAATTCTAAGGTGTTCAAGTTAGGGGTTCAGGGGATGAGGGAACGTATTGAAGCTCTGGGGGGGGCATTTATTATAGAATCCGTAATGAAGAAGGGTGTAGCAATCAAGATAACAGTTCCTCTTTCACGACGGTAAGCGATCAAGTCTGTTTTGAAGAAGACATTGGGGCATGTATTTTTATTCAGTATCAGTCCAGACTTGTGAAGAAGAAGTTAAATGATACATATCTAAATATATCCAGAAGCATTACAATCAATTAACGGAAATGTAAAAAAGGCCAGTCGTATTTAAGGATTATAAGTGAAATCAGAGATGCTACATAAATCATTCTTGAATCATTACGCTGGATTGATCGTGCTGGCACTTGGTTTGGCGATCATCGCTTCGGCTACGCTGGCCGTAAGAAAGAATGTAGAAAAGACTGCCCAACGAGAGTTCATTGCGCAATCTGAAGTTATCCGCAATTCCATTGTAGACAGGATAGAGGAACATGCTCGCATCCTTTTCAGCGCTGCGGCATTGTTTAATGTAACAGATACGGTTACTCGTGAGCAATGGCGCATTTTCAACAAACAGCAGAAAATTGAAAACCAGCTCCCTGGTATTCAGGGAATTGGGTTCTCGCTTCTGATCCCCCGTGAAGATTTAGCTAAACACATTCAAGATATTCGTAGAGAAGACTTCCTTGAGTATAAGATTAAACCAGATGGTGAGAGGGATGTTTATACTTCTATTATTTACCTGGAGCCGTTTACTGGTCGTAATTTGCGAGCTTTCGGCTATGACATGTTTTCTGAACCGATCCGCCGTAAAGCCATGGAGCAGGCTCGAGATACGGATTCTGCGGCACTATCAGGCAAGGTTAGGCTAGTTCAGGAGACTGATAAAGAAGTTCAAGCTGGTACTTTGATGTATGTTCCAGTCTACCGTAAAGGGATGCCTACAGATTCATTAAAAGAGCGTCGTGCTGCTATTGTGGGGTGGGTTTATAGTCCCTATCGAATGGGTGATTTGATGAAGGGGATCTTAGGTAGCGGCTTATTGAATAATCAGTTACATCTTCAAGTTTTTGATGGCGCTCAGCTTACGCCCGAAAGCCTTCTTTTTGAGAAAGGCCCCTCGGCAAAGGTTCCTGCCCATTCAGTGGTTCGGTTTACTCTACTAAGCACGATTGATTTTAATGGTCAGCACTGGACCCTGCGCTTTACCAAGACAGGTGAAGGATTACTGACAGTCGAATATCTTGGTGTATGGCTTGTTCTCTTCAGTGGCATCTTCATAATATTATTACTGTTCGCTTTGATCCGTTCTTTGGAGGGTACCCGTCGTAGGGCGCAGCAGCTGGCAGAAGAACTGACCGTTGATTTACGTCAAGTATCTGATCGTTTACATTTGGCATCAACAGCTGGTGGGGTTGGTATATGGGACTGGGATGTTGTTAATAACAAGTTGGTATGGGATGAGCAGATGTATCAACTTTACGGGACCACGGCGGATCAGTTCAGCGGTGCTTATGATGCCTGGCGAACTGGGTTACATTCGGAAGACTCCCAGCGTGGGGATAATGAAATTCAAATGGCGTTACGTGGAGAAAAGGAATTCGATACCGAGTTTCGAGTTCGATGGCCGAATGGAGCCGTTCACTATATTCGAGCTCTTGCAATAGTGCAGCGTGACGATTCTGGCAAACCATTGCGGATGATTGGTACAAACTGGGATATTACCGAGGAACATCGTAAAGAGGAAGAAATTCGTAAGTTAAATGAAGAATTTAAGGGGCGCATTAAAGAAAGTATGGAGGAGCTGGTTCATGTGTCTCGTATAGCTATATTAGGCCAGATTGCTGCAGCTGTGGCACATGAGCTAAATCAACCTTTAGGAGCTATTCTTAATTGGGTTTCTTCAGCACGTTTAGCTTTGACTAAAGAAAAGCCGGATATAGAAATGGTGAAAAAAATCTTAACTAATATTGTTGAAGCAGATATGCGAGCGGCTGATGTTATTAAGAAGATTCGCGGGTTAGTTAAAAAAGAACGAAATGAATTTAAGAGGGTAAACATTGAAAATTTAATTTGGCATGTGATTAATTTAATGAAAACAGATGCTGTTTTAAAGGGGGTAGCCGTAGATGTTGAGTTAAATGTTACTGACGCATTTGTTTTGGGAGATAATACTCAGTTACAACAGGTCTTGATTAATCTTATTCTAAATGCTGTAGAGGCATCTTCAAAGAAAGTAGATGCTGGAATTAAGGTTAAAGCGGATAATAAAAAAGAGGGGTTTGTGACGGTAAGTGTTGTAGATTTTGGTGAGGGTTTAAAGATTTCTGAAATTGAAAAGATTTTTCAACCGTTTCATACAACTAAAGAAGAAGGATTAGGTATTGGTTTATTTGTTTGTCGTTCAATTATTCAATCTCATGAAGGTGAGCTTGGTGTATTTAATAATGATAAAGGTGCTACATTTTTCTTTAGACTGCCGTTAATAAAAGATTCTGGAGGTGTAAATGATAACGGATAATTCTACAGTTTATATTGTTGATGATGATGTTGAATTTAGAAAAAGTCTTGAACTATTAGTTGAGATGTTGGGTTATCGAGTAATTGGTTTTTCATCTGCTGAATCATTTTTAGAATTTAAGAATATTCATAGGCCAGCTTGTCTTATTTTGGACGTTTTTTTGCCTAATATTGATGGACTTCAACTGCAAAGTAAACTTTCGCAACAACCTGATTCTCTTCCTATTATTTTTATTACAGGTCATGGTGAGATACCAATGGGAATTAATGCAATGAAAAATGGCGCTGTAGATTTTCTTTTGAAACCTTTTAAACAAGAAGATTTGTATAAGGCTATTTGTCAATCGTTAGTACGTGACAAGGCTTTTGTAGATAAGAATGAGAAGAAGCAAAAGATAAATGCCAGCATCTCCCTGTTAACTCCAAGGGAATGTGAGGTTATGAAGAAGATGATAACGGGAAAATTAAATAAGCAGATTGCTGCAGCCTTAGGGATTTCTGAAAAGACTGTTCGAATTCATCGCAGTAGTCTTATGAGAAAGTTAAAAATTACTTCTGTTGCTGATTTGGTAAGAATGTTGGAAGAAATCGATATTATTCATTCCGCTTAAGTTCTGTTCCTACGCATCACTTCCATATTTGTAATTCATTTAATGAATTTGACAACCTAATAAGGGCGTATAGGACATTTGTCCTATTGGCTTATCTTATTATATATGTAAGACTAATAAGTAATTTACCTATATTTTAATTTAAATGATTAGTTTTTCTAATTAAATAGAGTCTTGCTTTTGAGATGGCGTTGAATATTTACGGTAGTTGTCAGAATAATTGATTTGATAATTGCTAAGGTAATTATGACAAAAAATAAGAATTCATTTACCCTGCTTGAACTTTTAATAATTATATCAGTGTTAATAATTCTTATCGGTATAATTATTCCACGTATTAAAGGGATGCAGGACGCCGCAATAATAGCAAAAGTAAAAACAGAATTACAATCTATTCAATCGGCTGTTGAAAGTTATTATATTAATCCTGGTAGTAGGCAGACTAAAGTTTATCCTCCTTCAACTGTCTCTCTTGCAACGAATTTCTTAACTAATAATATTCCTCAAATTGTTGGAGCTCCACTATATGATCCTTGGATACCTGGAGGGACAACTGAGTTCAA
>JBAXBI010000076.1:0-6239 GCA_037142055.1 Candidatus Omnitrophota bacterium
TAATATCTTTGGTTAATTTCTGAGAAGCTTCTGCTTTAGCCTCAGCCGCCGTAGGAGCTGTTACCGAATTACCATTTGCTCTAGGGGTTGGAATAGATTCAACGGCGTAATGTACTGGAGCCTGAAACTGCGCCTCAAGGGCTGCCTTCTTTAATTTCAACTTAAGACCTTCACGTTCAATCTCAATCTCTCCGAGATTATTGTCATTCATAAGTGAAATAATTTCCTTAATTTCTTTCAAATTCATTTTTTGACCCTTTCAACATAGATACCAGTTCTAGTGTCAACTTTAATGGTTTCACCGGGACTAATAAATAACGGCACTTGAACAGAGGCTCCAGTATCAATCTTAGCTGGCTTATAACCGGCTCTGGAAGAGTCCCCTTTTAGCCCGGGATCTGCTTCAATAATTGTAGCAATAATAAAGGTTGGAACCTCAGCTTTAATGACCTGCCCTTTATAGATAATAGTTTCAACTGCCATATTATCTTGAAGAAACTTGATACCATCACCTAAAAGATCTTTAGAGATAACCGTATCCTCAAAGGTATTCTGATCCATAAAATGGTATTCATCCCCTGCTGAGTAAGTAAACTGCATACGTCGGCGCTCTAAATCGGCATCTTCTAAAGATTCAGCACTTCTAAAGGTCCGTTCTAAAACAGCATCAGTTTTAATATTCTTAAGACGCACACGCACAAAAGCACTGCCTTTGCCTGGCTTAACATGGTTAAGCTCCGTTACAAAATATAGTTGACTATCGACTACTAGTCCCATTCCTGTTTCAAGTTCATTAATAGTAACTGCCACTTAACACCTCACATCCTTGATTTGTTACTAAAACCATATCTTCTACTCTTATCCCAAACTGCCCAGGCAAATAAACTCCTGGCTCTATTGTAATAATCATTCCTGGTTCTAAAATTGTTTGGCTTTTAACCGAAACCCTCGGGTTTTCATGAATCTCAAGCCCAACCCCATGACCTAAAGAATGACCGAAATACTTAGCTAACCTAAACCTACGCAATATTTTACGAGCATGACTATCCACTTCAGCTACGACTACTCCTGGCTTTATAAGACTAATTGCTTCCTTTTGTGCTAGCGTTGTTGCCTCAAGAACTTTTTTGTAATGAGGCGACATTGTACCCAAAAAGAAATTGCGTGTCAAGTCTGACTTATAACCTTTTATATCTATGCCAATATCTATAAGAACTGGTTCGTTATTTCTTAGGACTCTATCACTAACTCTAGCATGAGGATAAGCGGAATTTGGTCCTGAAGCAATAATGGGATTAAATGAAAAATTAACCCCCTCTTTCTTTATAAATCCCTCCAAATAGTCCAATACTTTAAGTTCTGAGATGCCTGGTTTCACCACTTTCTTTAAGAATTGTAAAGCCTTATAATGAACTTTTAAGCATTGCCGAATAGCATTAATCTCTGCATCGTCCTTAACTTCTCTTAAACCTTCAACTAAACAGTTAGCTGGAACAAGCTTAGTCCTTCGCGGACAATAACTTTTAAGCTTCTTTAAACATGCTACAGAGGTATGCCGCTCATCAAACCCTAAACGCTTAATCTTATATGTTTTAACCAAATCAAAAAGAGTTGCTGCTAGGCATTGGGTATGTTGTTTAACTACTGCTATCCCCTTTAACCCTTCTTTAGCCTCTTGGATATAACGAAAATCAGTAATATATGTCGCCTTGTAAGGGGTTACTAAGAGCCAAGACTCTTTTGAATCAAAACCAGTCAAATAATTGATATTTACGTCTTGAACAATAACAAGAGCATCGATATTACGATGGCGGGAAAATTCACTAACTAAACGTTTAAGGCGAGCGTTCATGAATTATTGTTCTGCTTGATCAGCTAACAGTACAGGGATACCGTTTTTTATAGGATATTTACGTCCACACTTAAGACAAACAATCTTGCCCCCCTTACATTCAACTTCCCCACTACAGGAAGGGCAAGCAAGAATTTCCAGAAGTTTAGGATCTATCATATATTAGGTGTAAACTTAATAGTAAAAGACGACTAATTTAAAGCTATTTATCGTTAAACATCGGCCATTAGCTGGCGGGTTGCTCTTTTTTAACAGCTTCTACGTAGCGCAACTGAAGTTCATAAATAGACCCATTGATCAATTCAGCCTCTTCCTTAGTTAAATTACCTGAGGTTTTCTCCCTGATAATGGTCATGGTGTCAATCAAGAACTTTGCCTGTTTAAGGTTTTTATCCATCTGATTTGTTAAAGGATTTGGCATTTCACCTATAAAAATCATGGCTTGAAAACCAAGGCTTGCAATATAATTAAAAAAGTCCAACTGCGGTTCTTGTTCTTGAAGCTGTTGTTCTTGAAGCTGTTGTTCTTCAGGTGCAGCAGCTAAAGGCTGTCCATCTGGGCCAATAAGGCCACTTGTCTCTGGTGTAAGCTTCTCTCCCCAACGATTATGTATGTCCATATGTGTTCCTTTCTAAAAGTAGGGACACTTTAACAAAGATGTTTAGTGTTGTCAACATTTGGGATACTACAAAAGTTTATCGATACAACCAAAAAAGCTAAACTTGACTAATTTTGGAAAAAAATAAAAATAATGAAGAAATATGAAATTGCCTACTCACTAACTTGATAGTCAACTTCAATATTAAACGTATATTCAGGCAAGGTCATTCCTTTAAGAAATGAAGGGAATCTTGCTTCCTTAAGACTTTTAATAGAAATATAGCGTAAATTCTGACTTGCCTTAGTTTTCCCATCAATAACCTGGTAATCCTTTAACGAACCATCTGAAGCAATAATAAACGTCAAATAAACATTCCCATCATCTAACCGGCTATAATTTGCATAAACCCTTTCCTTAATGCTTTCTCTTACTCTATCCTGATAAGAAGTATAAATGGGATTGTTGATTTTTTCAGAGGTAATTGGCGTCACTGTAATATAACTTGCTTGCATGGACCTAATTTGAGAAGGCTTCCGCTCAAAAGTCGTTAAACTTTTTAGACTTTGTTGTCCATCTTTACTTAACTTAACGCCAATGGTATCGTTTGAAGATAAAAATGAAGAATTTTGCAAATCCAACTTTTGTGCTGGCTTAATGGCATGCTGACGAATATCTAACGATTGTGGCTTAGCTGGCCTATAGGCGATCTCTACTCTTTTATCTCGAGCTTTCCTAAGCTCAGGCATTTTCATCCATAAACTACTACAAACGACAATCGTATGAATTGTCAACGAAATAAATAAAGCCTTCGGCAGGAAATTATCAGTGATCATTTCTTAAATATCTCAGTACTTATATATCGAATAAACCGAAAAGTATCGCGCACAGGCTTAATCTTGCTTACCTCATCACGATAAATGGTTTCAATAGGAACAGAGGCTATACGAAATCCTTTTCTACTGGATTTAATAAGAATTTCTGTTTCAATTTCAAAATCATTACATTTAAGATCAATCGATTTTAAAACCTCAGAGGTAATCAAACGGAACCCACATTGGGTATCAACGATTTCTTGCCGACAAATTATAGAAATAATCCAAGACATAAATCCATTGGTCGCCAAACGGATCCATGGCATTCCAGATGGATTATGCATACGATCTCCACTGACAATATCTACATGAGCTTTCTGATGACATTCTAAGAAATGCGCAATATCTAAAGGAGAATGTTGTCCATCGCCATCTAAGGTAACGACAACATCATACCCTTGAGCGAGTGCCTGCGAAAAAGCTAAACGCAATGCATTACCCTTACCGCTTTTCTTATGGGTTGAGACTACTTGTGCCCCTTGGGTTTTCGCTAAAATAGCCGTATCATCAATAGAACCGTCATCCACAACAATAACATCATGTCCTAATTCGATGATTGTCTTCACCAAGGTTCCTATAGTTCTTGCTTCATTGTACGCAGGAATAACAATTACAGTTTTCATGTCACCTCAAAGCGGCAAAATACTGACCATTGACTAGGGTTCTGACGAATTTGTTCTTCAATCAAATATAAGAATTTCTTGGTAAAACCCTCAACTTCTTGAGTCTCTATACGTTTATTTTCCTTAAGAGGAGGATAAATAGGCTTTTGTATTATAAAACGAAACTTATCCTCCGCGGTTCTTAAAAAAAATACTGGAATAATAGGTGCCCCCGTTTTAAGGGCAAACATGGCAGCTCCTTGGGGAATGAGAGCCTTTCGTCCTAGAAAATCCATTGTTAACCCATGATGACCAAAATCTCTATCGGCTAATATCGCAACAAGACGATTTCTATTTAGATGCTCTAAACACCGACGAATAGCTACATTGGTTTGAATAACCGTTGTTCCAAAGAACTCCCTCTGACTATTAAAAAGAGCGTTCACTCGATCATCCTTATGCGCTAAAGCAACAACGGATAAAGGATAACCCAAGAAACTTAGGACCGATCCTCCCATTTCCCAGTTACCTAGATGAGCACTAAGAATAATACCACCCTTACCTTGATGAAGAGCTTCATTAATATATTCAACCCCTGTAATTTCAACAGAATCCTTAATGAAATCTTTATTAAGACTCTTGGTCATGGTAAAGAAATCAACAAGATATTTACCAAAATTACGAAAAACCTCTCGAACCATCAATGAAGGAACTTTATTAGTATTAAGAATAACTTTCAGGTTTTTAGAAACAGCTTCTCGGTCATTGCTTGACAATAAATACTGACAATCGGCCAAGAAAACTGCTAACGCATAATTAATAGAACGAGGCAGATGACGCACCAAAAAAACTGCTATTTTATAAAGATAAAAGTTACCCATAAAGATTGCTAACAGCTTAATACTAACCGCGCGATATCCTCTGCAGCATGTGGTTTGCCATACTTAAATGCCGCTTCTCGCATTGATTGAAGTTTTTCTGGATCATTAAGAAGCTTTTGAACAGTCTCACCTATCTTACGTTTATCATCAGATCTTATCGCTATACCATTTTTAACCAGAAAATCTGCATTGCGTTCTTCCTGCCCAGGGATAGGGTCCACAATAACCATCGGTAGCCCCTTGGCTAAACATTCTGAAGTAGTCATGCCACCGGGTTTACTAATAATAACCGTGGAAAATTCCATCAACTCATCCACATTGTTGGAATACTCATAAACAATTATTTTCTTAAGCGACTTGTGTTGGATTTTCTTAATCCACCGGACCAACTTAACATTGGTTCCAGCAATAACAATAATCTGTAAGGGCCGACTTAATTTAACTAGTGACTTAACTGCCTCTTTCATTGGCCCTAAACCTTGCCCCCCTCCCATAACCAAAATCGTCGGGACATCAATGTCTAAATGAAGCTTTTGGGCAATACTATTACGATCTAGCCTTTCCGCAAATTTCTTTCTGATGGGGATCCCAAAAACCTTAATCTGATTTTCTTTAATCCCCTCGTTTACATAACGCTTTTGGGCGCTCTCAGAGGGAACAACATAATAATCAACCCCCTCATGCAACCAATACAAATGAGGTGCAAAATCCGTCAAGACACCAATGACTTTAACAGGTAAATTATTAGAACTCTTATAATCCGCCACCATCCCACAGGGGAAAGCCTGAGTACAGACAACTACATCCGGTTTAAATTCATCAAAAAGGGGTTTAAATTTTTTATGCGAAGACTTGTGAATGGACTCTTTAATTTTCCTTGAAGCTTTAATCACCTTGGGATTATCGTAGAGGTATTCCCAAATACGCGGGGCCCGTTTAATTACCCCCATATAAGCAGTGTTAACAATTTTCTCCATTAAAGGATAGGTATAGCCAAAACCATTTAAACTTCTAATTTCACAATCGGGATTAAGCGCTTTTAAGGATTTCTGAATAGCCACCGCTCCATGCCGATGGCCGGAAACTTGAGAAATGTAAAGCAACAAAACACGCTTAGGCTTAAATTCCATCATAACTATTCAATTATTCCTAACACTGTACCTACTAGGGCCTCTTGACCTTGCTTGAGGACAATAGATTTTAAATGCCCTGCTGCAGGAGCTTCAACATTAAAAGTAGCCTTATCTGTTGTGACTTCGCAAATTTCATCACCTGCATTAATGGAATCGCCTTCTTGGACATGCCAGAAAGCAACCGTTGCTTTGCTAATACCTTCACCTAATTCTGGAAGAATAATATTAATCATCTAATAATCTTAACATTAAAAGTTCTGCTAAAAATCTGACTCCATTTATTTTTTACTTCCTCCAT
>JBAXBI010000077.1:0-6106 GCA_037142055.1 Candidatus Omnitrophota bacterium
TCAATCTCCAGCTTCTGTCCGTAAAAATGCTTTGATTGATATGTATGAAGAGACTCGTGATATCGGTTTTGGTGACGAGGCTAAACGTCGTATTATGTTAGGGACCTATGTGTTATCTTCAGGTTATTACGATGCTTATTATTTACGAGGTCAGAAGGTTCGAACGCTAATTAAACAAGATTTAGATGAAGCTTTCAAAGATTGTGATGTCATTCTAACACCAACAGCACCCACAACCGCCTTTAAGGTAGGAGAGAAGGTTTCTGATCCTTTGGCGATGTATTTATCAGATATTTATACTATTCCCGCTAATTTAGCAGGAGTTCCATCAATTTCAATTCCTTGCGGCTTTTCTAAAGAAGGGATGCCTATCGGTTTGCAATTAATGGGAAGAGCTTTTGATGAAGAAATGTTGCTGAGGGTATCTTTCGCTTATGAGCAAAACACCTCTTGGCATACGAAGAAACCTAACTTATGAGTCAACAATTCGAAACAGTTATAGGGTTAGAAGTTCATTTGCAGTTATCTACGAAGACGAAAATCTTTTGTGGATGTGTAAATGTTTTTGGTTCTGCACCTAATACTAATGTTTGCCCGGTATGCTTGGGCTTGCCAGGTACCTTGCCAGTTTTAAACCATCAGGCTTTATTATCAGGTATTAAAGTTGGGTTAGCACTAAATTGTCAAATCAATCCATTTATAAAGTTTGATCGTAAGAATTATTACTATCCTGATCTGCCTAAAGGCTATCAAATTTCTCAATACGACTTTCCGGTCGCTAAGGGTGGTTTTGTGATGATCAAAACCGATAAAGAAGAGAAACGTATAGGGATTACTCGTGCTCATTTGGAAGAAGATGCTGGTAAGCTTGTGCATGATAATGGGGGTAATTGTTCCCTAGCTGATTACAACCGCACCGGCACACCGTTAATTGAAATAGTGACTGAACCTGACATGCGATCTTCTCAGGAAGCTTATGATTACCTCAACACTTTAAAACTTACCCTACAGTATTTAGGTGTATCTGATTGTGATATGGAAAAAGGTTCTTTACGTTGCGATGCTAATATTTCTATTCGTCCACTTGGACAGGAGAAGTTTGGTACTAAAACGGAACTCAAGAATATGAATTCTTTTAGTGCTGTCAAGAAGGCATTAGATTATGAAATTAGTCGTCATACGCAGGTGATTTTATCTGGGGGTAAGATTGTCCAGGAAACTTTGCTTTGGAATGATGAAAAAGCTATGACAATTGCTATGCGTTCTAAAGAGCAAGCTCATGATTATCGTTATTTTCCAGATCCCGATTTAGTTCCCTTTACTATTGATGCTAAAGTCATTGATCAAGTGCGGGCAGATTTACCTGAATTGCCTCATGTAAAGTTAGAACGTTTTATAAAACAATATGTTCTTAACGATTACGATGCTGGCGTGTTGGTCATGGATCAAGCCTTGGCAAACTTCTTCGAAAACTGCTGTAAGCTCTATGATCAGCCTAAAAAGATAACTAATTGGATAAATGGTGCAGTCTTAAAAGAATTGAATGAACGTAAGGTTGGCATTAACGAATTTAAATTAACACCAGTTAATTTAGTAGAATTGATTAAGGCGGTTGAAGAAGGAGTGGTTAGTAATTTAGCTGGTAAGGAAGTTTTAAACATTATGATTAGTGAAGGTAAAACTTCAGCCCAAATCATCGCAGAAAAAGGGTTAGCTCAGGTCTCTGATGACTCAGCACTTTTGGCTATTGTCGATGAGATTATCATTCAGAACCCGACAGTTGTAGAACAAATTAAACAGGGGAAACCATCTGCCGCTGGATTCCTGGTGGGGCAGGCGATGAAGAAGAGTGGTGGAAAAGCAAATCCTAAGAAATTAAATGAGCTTTTTACAAGGAGGATTTCCAATGCCTAAGAAAACATGGGTCATTGGTTTTGTATTGATAGTGTGTTTTTCTTCAGGACTTTTGATGTCAAATCAAAAAGTTAGGGCTGATGAAGACAAAAAACAAGAAGCAAAAGAGGCAATTAAAGAGTCTGCTAAAAAGACCCAAGAAGATTTATATTCTAAGGTTGAGTTGTATAGCTACACCTTAACGACTATTCAATCTGAATACGTTGATGAAAAGACCCCTAAAGATTTGATTTACGGGTCGCTTAAAGGGTTGTTATCTTCTCTTGATGCTCATAGCCAGTTTCTTGACCCAGATGATTATAAAGACTTAAAAACTGAGACTGAGGGAAAGTTTGGTGGTTTAGGGGTTGAAATTACTATTAAAGATGGACTTTTAACTATTATTACTCCTGTTGAGGATACTCCAGCTTGGAAAGTGGGAATCAAGCCAGGGGATCGAATCGTTAAGATTGAAAAAGAATTAACCCGTGATATGAACTTAGATGATGCCGTTAAACGTTTACGGGGTAATCCTGGGACAGTGATTCATATTACTGTTTTTCGTGAAAACGAAGGGGTGATTAAGGAATATACTTTAACGAGAGAATTGATTCATGTGCAGGATGTTAAAGATCCGCATGTGATTGAAGGTCATATTGGTTATATCCGTTTGACGGAATTTCGAGAGGGTTCCTATAAAGAGTTTCATGATGCTTTGAAAAAGCTTAAAGAGCAGAAGGCTGATAGTTTAATCCTTGATTTACGTAATAATCCTGGTGGACTTTTAACGGTAGCTGTTAAAATTGCTGAAGATTTTCTTCCATCAGGAAAAATAATTGTTTCTACCAAAGGTCGTCATATTAGCAGTGATACAATGTCTAAATCCTCTAACAGCAATGGGGAGTTCTTGCATTGGCCTATGGCTGTACTGATTAATGAAGGCAGCGCCTCTGCTAGTGAAATTGTAGCAGGAGCTCTTAAGGATAATAAACGAGCAATCACCGTTGGATTTAAGTCGTTTGGAAAAGGGTCTGTACAGTCAGTTATTCCTTTGCCTGATGGTTCAGGTTTGCGTTTGACAACGGCCAAGTATTTTACACCATCAGGTGCGTGTATTCATGGTGTTGGTATTACCCCTGACATCGTTGTAGAGAAGATTACTCCTAAAGAAGATAAAAGTAGCAGTAAAGTTAAGGATAAAAAGGATAAAAAAGAGGGAATAGAACAGATTTTTGAAGATGTACAGAATAACGGGAATAAGGAATCAGAGAATTTAACTGCTGAGAAAAAGAAAGAATTAGAACAGAAGAAGAAAGATGAAGCGGATAATCAGCTGCAGACAGCCGTAGATATTGTTAAGGGGATTAAAATTTATAGTACTTTTAATAATGCTGGTTAATTATGGTTAAAAAAAGCAAGAGTAAGAAAATTCCCTCACAAGATAAAAAAGCAATTAAGGTTACGTTCTTTTTATTTCTATTATTTGCTGTTGGAGCAGGTATTTTTCTTTATCTGAATAGAAATCAAGAACAAAAGATCGAAGCTTCTAAATCTAAAGTTGAAGCTTTCTCCCACAAGCCCATTAAAGCGGTGGTTATTCCCGTTAAGCAGAAGAAATCTTTTCCCCAGAAAATATCTCCTGTAACAGGGGGTAAAATTGCTTTTATTATCGATGACTGGGGTTATAAGATGAGTAACTGTCACTTCTTAAAAGAAATTAAGGCTCCCTTAGCTGTTTCAATCATGCCTAATTTACGTCATAGCAATGATATTATGAAATGTGCCAACATTTATGATAAGGATATCATGCTCCATTTACCTATGGAGCCATGGCATAATCTTGACCCTTATCCAGAAAATTATTTAATTACAACTGTTATGCCGCATGCAACAATTGAAAAGTTGATGGATGATACCTTTAAAAAGATGCCACTTATCACCGGTGTCAATAATCATATGGGGTCTAAAGCTACTGAGGATCGGAATCTCATGAAGTTTGTGATGAAGAAGATCAAAAAACAAGGGTTATTTTTTGTTGATAGTATGACAGCTTTGCATCATTCTATTTGTGGTCAGGTAGCTGATGATATTAATATTCCTTTTGCCCGAAGGGATGTTTTTTTAGATAACATTAATACTAAAGAAGCTATTGAAATGCAATTGGTAGAGCTTGTCCAAAAAGCTCGACATCAAGGTTACGCTATAGCTATCGGGCATGATAGACAATTAACCATGCAAATTCTGCTAGAGGAGATTCCTTTATTGCAAAAGCAGGGTTTTCAAATTGTTCACGTCAAAGATCTCTTACGTAAAAAAGACTAATGAATATACTGGGTATTGAAACTTCTTGTGATGAAACAGCTGCTGCTGTTGTAAAAAATGGCGTTAAAGTTCTTTCTAATGTGGTAGCCAGCAGCCTTAAGGACCATGCTTCTTATGGTGGGATTATTCCTGAAATTGCCTCCCGTAGACAAATTGAATCAATTCATAGTGTTGTTACAGAAGCTTTAACGGCTGCTAAGATGTCTTTAAAGGATATCGACGCAATTGCGGTTACTGTTAAACCTGGACTCATTGGTTCTTTGTTGGTCGGGGTGTCTTTTGCAAGAGCTTTAGCCTATGGAGCAAAGAAACCATTAATTGAAATTGACCATATTCAGGCTCATTGGTATGGTTCTTTTTTACGTCTCGAAGGAGATACAAAGCCGCTTCCTAAGTTGCCTGCTGTTGGGTTGGTTGTTTCAGGTGGGCATACTAGTCTTTTTGATATTAAAGATTTTAATCGCGTTAAGCTTCTTGGTTGCACTCGTGATGATGCTGCAGGGGAGGCTTTTGATAAAGTTGCTCGTCTTTTGAATCTTGGTTATCCGGGAGGTCCGGTTATTGATCGTTTAGCTAAAAAGGGAGTTAATGACCAGATTCGTTTTTCTAGATCAAAGTTAAAGAATGATTACGATTTTAGTTTTAGTGGTCTTAAGACTGCTGTCTTATATTATACCCAAAAACATAAAGATTTTTCAGTAGAGCAAGTTGCTTATTCATTTCAAGATAGTGTGGTGGGGGCTCTGACAGAAAAGGCGATTGATGCTTGTTGCCATAAAAGAGTGAAAACTTTATTAGTGGGCGGGGGAGTCGCGGCTAATTCTGCTTTAAGAGAACATTTAACAGCTCAAGGTCAATTAAAAGGTATAAAAGTGTATTTTCCTTCCATGATCTTCTGTCTGGATAATGCTTCTATGATTGCTGGTTTAGGGTATCGATTGACGAAGACAAGGTAATTTGATATATATAGGCTCAGTTTAAGGTGTTTACTTTGTATTAAAAAGGAGTTGTATGGTTTTTAATCGTAAGGAAGTAAAAAAAGAGCCAGAAGAAAAAGTTATTGAAATTGGGGCTCAAATGGAAGGCTCTTTAGTTTTTGGTGATCCGGTTAATTTAAAAATCACAGGACGGTTTTCTGGAAAATTAGATACGAAAGGCACGTTAACCATTGCCCAGAGTGCTAATGTTGAGGCGAATATCCAAGGAGAAAATATTATTGTTGCCGGTAAGGTAAAGGGCAATGTTATAGCGAAGAAAATGTTGGTTCTTATGCCAACAGCCATGTTAACCGGAGATATTTCGACACCTAAGCTTAATATTGTTGAAGGTGCTGTTTTTCAAGGGCGTTGTCAGATGTATGAGGAATTCTTAAATGCAGAAGATCTCTCTCAATATCTGGAGATAGAAGTTGCAACCATTGAAGAATTGGCAACGACAGGGAAGATTCCAGCCATTAAAGATGATAATGGCTGGAAATTTGAACGTGTTAAAATTGATCAATGGGCAGTAGCTGGTAAGGTTAAATCATGAGTGGACAATACATTACTGTACGTGAGACAGCTCAGATTTTAGGTGTCTCTGAAAAAAAAGTTATGGACCTTATTGAAGGTGGGCAGCTTCAAGCTTACCGTATAGCTGATCAATTTTTGCGTCTAAAGCGTAATGAAGTGGTTCAAATACGCTCGAGCGGTCAGGTAGAAAGTGAACAGGTTCATCATGACTATATTCCCTCTGAAAGGATCAAAGATTTTTTCTATTTTAATGACTTTTATATTTTTACAGCTGTAGTTATTTTAGGATTACTCTACGTTATCTTTTTTGCATAGAATTCATCTCACTTTAAAAATCCCTTGCAGGTCTTTAATCTTTCACGTAAAATTACCAATCTCTT